>CAILVZ010000172.1 GCA_903837825.1 Akkermansiaceae bacterium
CGTGGTCCCAGATGTGCCTTGATACCATTGGTAACTCAGCGTGCCGGTTCCAGAGGCGGTCACGCTCAGGGTGGCGTTCGATCCACTGTTGATGCTGGTCGAGCTAGGGCTTGTGGTGATGGCGGCGGGTTGGTTGATCGTGACCGTTGCGGTTGCTGAGTTGGCACCAGCGGTATTGGCGGCATTGGTGACCTTGACCCAGTAGCTCGTCGTAGCTGTTAGAGCGGGCGTGGTGTACGAGGCAAGGGTGGCGTTGGCGATTGGGCTCGTCGTGGTCCCAGATGTGCCTTGATACCATTGGTAACTCAGCGTGCCGGTTCCAGAGGCGGTCACGCTCAGGGTGGCGTTCGATCCACTGTTGATGCTGGTGGAGCTAGGGCTTGTGGTGATGGTAGCAGGTTGGTTGATCGTGACCGTTGCGGCACTGGAATCTACGGTGCCTCCCACGTTGGTCGCGCGCACCCAGTAGCTCGTCGTAGTGGTCAGAGCGGGCGTGGTGAATGAAGCTGATGTGGCATTGGCAACGGGGCTGGTGGTGATTCCCGATACGCCTTGATACCACTGGTAGGTCGGGGTGGGCGAGCCCGATGAAGCCACGGTTAAGGTGGTCGTGGCACCACTGTTGATACTTGTTGAGATTGGCTGCGTGGTGATGGCAGGAGCCGTGGCGATGCTCACGGTGGCAGTGGTTGAGTTAGAGGTAAGAGTGTATGCTGTGCTCGTTACCGTGCCATTGCGCGTTACTTTTACCCAATAACTGGTGGCTGCTGAAAGCGCAGGAGTGGTGTAACTTGCGGAAGTAGCGCTGCTGATCGGACTCGTCGTGGTGCCTGATGTGCCTTGATACCATTGGTAACTTAAACTTGTTCCGAATCCAAGCGCCCCAGTGACCGTGAGTGTTTTGGTGTTGCCACTTTTGATTGCATCTGATGTGGGCTGAGTCGTGATAACCGCTTGATCGACGATTAGACTGAATGTTTTTGCCTTTGAACCTCCATTATAACTGGTACCCTCCCATGCTGTCATGGTGAATGAGTAGTTTCCGGTTTGGGTGGGTGTCCCTGTGATAAAATCTACGCTGCTATTCTTGAGATTTGAATGGTTCAATCCTGTAGGAAGTGTGCCAGTTACCGTCCAGCTTCCCGGTGTGCTAGGCGCCCCCACACATTGGGATTCGAATGTGAGAGCCGAGCCCGAAGCGGCTGGGACTGAGGCTGAACCATTCAGTGGTAATATTTGTGAGACGACAGTTGCACCGGCCACGGTGTCGTAGGCGCCAAGCCCTGCCACAGTGACGACCGCCCACTGGGTGATTTGGCCAAAACCTGGACCACCGAGAATTTTGGACTCAGGGAAAAGCATTTGAACCAACGGCGAGCGTTGGAATAAGACGATGAGCGAACCCAAACGCGAAGTGATGATGCGTATTCTATCAGTTAGATGGAGAAGGCGGTTCATGGTTTCCGGCGTGGCAGTTGAATGAATTTAGAAACTAGAAAAGCGATTTCAGTTGCATCCGCATCCGCCACCGCCGACCCCACCACCGCCGAAGCTGGCCTCACGGGAGAAGTAGGCGTGTTCGGTCATCGACTTGAGGAGTGGATCCATGTTTTCGGCCATGATCGGCTTGGCGAGATTGCCGCGTTCGTAGGGCTTTACCCTAACGAGTTGTTGGTTTGAACACGCGGTGAATCCGACCATGCCGATGGCGCCGCTAAGGATGAGTGCAAGTCGTTTCATGGTGAAGTGATGGGATGTGAATATTGGATGGATCATGCGCCTTCTGAGAGAAGGGCTTCGATTTCGCGGGCGTAGTCTGCTTCGGTTTTTTCTCCATGGAATCCTGTGTGGACATAGCGGATCAGGCCCTTCCGATCCACGAGGTAGCTGGATGGCATGGAGGGTGGGTTAAAAAAGTTGGCGGCTTGGTGACTAGTGTCATGGACCAGCGGGAACTTGGCACCCATTTTTCCCGAAAAGGCTTGGTATTTTGCGGCCTCGTCGTCAACCCCGATGCCGATGATCACGAGGCCTTTTGCCGCGTATTTTTCCTGCAGGCGGTTGAAGCAGGGGAAGGAAGCCTTACACGGTGCGCACCATGAGGCCCAGAAATCCACTAGCACCACCTTGTGGGCAGTGTTTGGAAGGGTGGCTCCTGGTAGGAGTTGCCCGAGCTTTGGCAGTGGTTGGCCGACCGCTGCGGAATCTGCTGCCGACATGGAGAGCGTGGAACAAACTAGAATGATTGTGGCGAGTATGGTTTTCATGAGTGGATGGAAATGGGTGGTGGCGGAAGAACTTTTCGATTGGATGGGACGGACTTCATTGGGTTACGCGGCTTTCACGAGCCAGCGCCCGAAATTACGAGTACCCTCGATACCAGATTCGGATTGGGCGCAGACTTCGACGTCGCGAGCGAGGGATGCGAGTTGGAGGCCTTCGCGAGGGCCAAGAACAAACACGGCGGTGCTGTAGGCACCTGCTTCGAGGCAGGATGGAGCGACCACGGTCACCGCGCGCATGCCGTTTGATACCGGCCAGCCGGTGCGAGGGTCGAGAATATGACCGTAGCGGACCCCTTGGTGGGTAAAATGGCGGGCGTAGTCTCCAGAGGCCGATACCGCGCGGTCGCTGACTCCAAGTCCGCCCCAGCATTGCCCAGGCTGGTTGCCGTCCTCGATGCCGATGTGCCAGAATGGATGCGCACCATTTCCGCCCATGGCGAAAATGTCACGACCGAGGTCGATTAGTGCGTCTTGGATGCCGTGCTGGCGTGCCATCCGAGCTAGGAAATCCACTGCGTATTCCTTACCGAATCCGCCGAAGTCGAGGCCCATGCCTTGATCGGGCAAGCGGACTGAACCTGCCTTGCGCTCGACTTTTTCCCAGCCGGTTTTTTTAAGAGCTGCGTCAATGGCGGACGGCTCGGGGAGCTTGTGGTGAATCGTTTTCCAATCCCACACTTGAAGCAGCGGCAGGATCGTCGGGTCGAGAATGCCTTTGGTGCGCCGATAGAGATCATCTGCTAGATTCATCAGGTGCTCCATTTCGTCATCGACCTGAATCCAGTTACCTCCTGCTGCCGCATTGATTTGCGAGATCATCGAGTCAGGGCGATAGCGTGAAAATTTCGCTTCGAATCCACCCATCCACCCGAGGGCATCAGCCGCGAAACGGAGTGCTTTTTCCTCATCCTCCTGGCGGAATTTGATGAGGCATTGAGTTCCGAGTGCTTTGAACTCTAGGCGCCGGACACCGTGGATGTCTGGCGGGAGAATGGGAGCACTGCAGGTCGATTGCATGGCACTAATCGGTTAGATCGTTAGAACTTCGCACTCACCCCGATCGTCCAAATGTCGGCACTGGGGTAAGATTGGTCAGGCGAGCGCTCATTGGCATTGCCATTTCCGCTCATCACGTAGCGTTCGTAGCAGGCTGATGCCGAAAGATGGTCGTTGAGTTGATAGACGAGACGGAGGCCACCGCTGATGGCATCAAGTGCAGAGAGGCGATAGTCGGCCGAGTAGTTTGGTCCGCTGCCATTCGGGTCATTTGCTGGGGTATCGATGGTTAAATCGTTGAGGGTATTGACGAAAAAGTTGGCAGCGTTTTGGCGGTAGTAGCGGAAAAACGGCACGGCTTGGAATCGCTCACCGACCGCTTGTCTCCATTCAACTTGCAATGTCTGCGAGAACACGCCGTAGTCGTCATTGGAAAGTCGTAATGTCCCGTCAATGGCTCCGTCCACCATGGTGAAATAGTGTTTTCCCTCCAACTGGAGCACTTGGCGGAATCGGCTGTTTGGTCGATTCTCGCGGTAGATGTTTGTCACAGGGAAGACGAGGATGTCTTCGGGGTTTGGTCCGGTGGAGATGGGGAGTTCTTCATCTCGTTGGACGACCTTGTAGGGGTCGTTGAGGTAGCCTTCGCCGAAGCCAAGGGTGAGATTGGCAGAGACGACAGTGTCTTTGTCGATGATCTGGCTGACACCAGAGAACAAGTCGTAGCTGTCCTTGCCTCGCTCGCCGAGGATGGGGACCAAGACCGTGTCATTCAGGTAGTTGGCCCCGTAGGAGACCGTGGTGTTTTTTTTGTTGAGTTCTA
>CAILVZ010000173.1 GCA_903837825.1 Akkermansiaceae bacterium
CACGGTTCCACCCGGCGAATCGATGTTGAGCATGACCGCCTTGACGTCCGTGCGGTCGTTGGCTTCTCGGATGGCCGCACCAATTTCCTCGGAGTCGGTGGCGCCCATGATGACGCGGGCAAACAAACCTGGCTTGCGGAGGATCGGGCCTTCGATCGAAATCATAGCCACTCCATCCTCAACGATGAGAAGTGGATTAGACGAATCCGGCTGCTGCAATGGGCCGCCACGATACGATGCGGATGCAGCTGCCATCGACCGCAGTGCTTCGGGCTGGATCAACCATTCGCTATGTTGGAGGAGAACTTGGTTCACGCCCCAGCTGCGGTGTCAACGGTGGGGCGGTGGACTCGGAATGACGGCTTGCATTATGCCTTGGTTTGAGGTTGATTCAATGCATGGCTTCTGCAGAAAAAGACACTTCCATCAAGAAGGCGGCAGCCCGTCTGGTGCGTCAATTGCCGGACACCGCCAGTTGGGATGACCTGATGTATGAAATCCTTGTTCGCCAGAAAATCGAGGCCGGCCTGGCCGATTTGCGGGACGGGCGCAAGCATGACCACGCATTCATCCGCAGTGAGTTCGGCGTGGTATGAGCATCACATGGTCTGCGCAAGCGCGGCGCGATCTGCAGGTCATCCGAGACTTCATCGCCCATGACTCAGAACACTATGCGCGATTGCAGATCGAGCGCCTGATTTCCCGCGTGGAACGGGCGGCCGGAATGCCCTCCAGAGGGCACCCCGTTCATGAATTCACCGAGTCCGGCCTGCGTGAGGTGCATGAAGGCTCTTACCGGATTATTTACGGTGTCCAGAGCGATGAGTTTCAAGTGGTGACCATCGTTCATATGAAACAGCGCATCACGCGCCGCCGCTTACGTTGATTGGTGCGGAACGTCCGGCAAAGCCCCCGCAGGTTTCCACAGCATCTCAGTCGGCACGCCATATTTCGCGGCCGTATCCAAGATGAGTTTTGCATCACTGGCGCGACGTTCGATCTCCTCGCCGAAGTCCGCTCCCTGCTCGTTGAAATGATCGGATAAGGTTTTCAGGCCCATTTCCACGTCGGCACGGTTTTGTTGGGCCTCGCGTCCGGCGTCCACGGTCACGCGCTTGGGAGGAACGGAGCTGATCTTCCACCAGCCCGGCATCGGTGGAAGAAATCCGCGTGAGATCGCATCGCCGATGACATAGGCCCAAACCGGTTTGATGAGTCGGCTTTCAAGAATCATCTGGCGGAATGAGAAGCGGCGATCTGCTTTGGCGACGATCAACCTAACACCTGCACCGCCAATCTTGCTCGAATCGGCAGCGAACTCGAAGGGAATCATCCCGAGCGCTGAGTCACGCCGCAGGTGTTCTAAAAACCCGGTGAACGTGGGCGACGGACGGTTTGACTGGAAGCTGTCGAGGGACTCGTCGGGTTTGAGGGCGACCAGTTTGCCACCGACGATGCGTTGCAACGAAACCGGATCGCTGGACTCACTGCCGACCGCGCCGCCAACCACGAAGTCGCCGTTGTCGTCGATCTCACCGCGAGCAGTTTTCAAGATGCGTGACACGTCGGCATTGTCCTTTACCGCGTGCTTTTCGAGAGCGAGCAATTCCATTTCGTCGAGGACGTGATTGATCGAATGCTGGATCGTCGGGTGGGACCGGACACCGCCAGCCCACTCAGGCTCATGGATGTGGAGGACCGACGCGGCGGGTAGATCGTAGGGTTTGCCGCTGTCTTCCAATGTTCGATAGAAAACCGGCGCGCCCCACGCATCGAGGCCGACTCCGTCGATGGTTTCCCGTGAACCGAGCTCGTCGCCTACGCGGTGGGATTCGATCAATTGGATGCGTGGTTCGCCTTGGGCGTCGCGGGTCTTGTGAATGAAGTATTCGCCGTCGATGTCCATGCCTCGGCAGACGAGTGCCTGGCATTCCTCAAACGAGAATCGCCGCGTCACCTCACAGCGGGGCGACCACATCGCGAAGTAGGCTTCTGCGGCTCGGTTCCATACTGGGTCGGGCGATTGCGCCTGCACGCGGATGCCGTCGCCGGTCGAGTAGATCGCCATGTTGGCGACCAGCTCACGGACGAAGCCCGAGTTTTTGTGCATGTACCGCGACTTGCGAACCAACTCGGTGCGTACACCCGGCGTGAGTTCGTTTCGGGCGTCGGTTGGCGATGCTCCGG
>CAILVZ010000174.1 GCA_903837825.1 Akkermansiaceae bacterium
AGGCTTGATAAAAGCGAGCCTGTTTTTCCAGTCCGGTTTCTTTGATCGCATCCAGACAACGCAGGGTACCCACGCCGTCCACGTCGGCCGTGTATTCCGGCATCTCGAAGGAGACCTTCACATGGCTTTGTGCCGCCAGATTGTAGATCTCATCGGGGGCGACTTTCTCTAGCAGGCGGTTCAAATTGCTGGAGTCGGTCAGATCACCGTGATGCAGAAATAGCTGCTGATTGTAGATTTCGGGATCCTTGAACAGGTGCTCGATGCGGTGCGTGTTGAAATTGCTCGACCGGCGGATCATGCCGTGAACCACGTAGTCCTTGGCAATAAGTTGTTCCGCCAGATAAGAGCCATCTTGCCCTGTGATTCCGGTGATGAGTGCGGTTTTCAATCTTTGGTAACGGTCTTTAAGTTGGGATCAGATGAGATGGCTTGACATCGCTGATGTGAGCAAGCTGCCGCCATTGGTTGACGAGATATCAACCATGCAATGTGCCTGAATTTGACTGAAACAGCGATGTTCCAATTGCTTCAGCCTCATGTCTAAGAAACTGAGGATTGTCATCCGATGATTGAGTTAATCAAAGAGACCAGTCCTTCCATTTAATCATATCGAGTCGATTGTATATGAAGAAAATTATCGCTGCAACTCGAATCATCTAATTATTGCGCGCAAACCAACTATGACACTCTCTTTTTTCCAACGATAGTGTTTCACACGACATAGCCATCACTTAAGGTCATTTCTTCGCAGATTGCATGCCGTTTTTGTTCACTAGTTTCCTGGAGGAAATTAACATTTGATCATGGTTGATGGGTTAGGAGCGTTGGGGCGTTACTCGCATCAATGGTCGGCTGGCTGAAACGTGGTGAGGCGGGGGCTTGGTCGGGGCGACGTCGGCATCAGGTGACATCGTCGAGATCCCTTGGCGAGTTGAAACGGCGACCTATGTTTGTGCCCGTCAGCGCCAGATTTGTCACTTTTGGTCAAGGCTGAGCACCGCAGCGCCATGATGGTTGAGCGGGGGAGGGGACTGTCTTTTTGTGAGGTTGTGGGTTAAGCGCTAGTTGATGGGTGGTCCGCAAACGTTAGGAAAGGAGTGACGCCATCCTGCCGTTGCTCATGCCCCCATTTCACATGACCCTGCCCGCTTTCGACCACTCACCGCGCACACGACTTGTCTTTGGTGTCGGTGCCCTTCATCGCATCGGCAACCTCTGCCTGGAACTCGGGGCGACTCGAGCGCTGATTGTCAGTGATCCGGGTATCGAGAAGGCGGGGTATCCAGCCAAGACTCAAGCCTTGATCGAAGGGGTTGGTTTGGCGGCGCAAATCTTTGCCGATGTGCATGAGAATCCATCCACTGAGGACGTCGCTCGTTGTGTCGCCGTGGCGCGCGAGTTCGGGGCGGACCTGCTGATCGGGCTGGGGGGCGGAAGCAGCATGGACACCGCCAAGGGGTGCAACTTCATCCTGACCAATGGCGGCCGTATGCAGGACTACTGGGGCGTGGGCAAGGCGATGAAGCCAATGCTGCCGATGATCGCGGTTCCCACCACCTCGGGGACGGGGAGTGAATGCCAGAGCTTTGCCTTGATCAGCGACGCTGAAACGCATGTGAAAATGGCCTGCGGTGATCCCAAGGCGGCGGCGAAAATCGCCATTCTTGATCCTGAGCTGACCGTGTCGCAGCCGCATCGTGTCACCGTCTGCACTGGAATCGATGCGCTGTCGCACGCGCTGGAATCGGCTGTGACGACGAAGCGGAATGCCTTATCGGCCGTGTATTCACGCGAGTCATTTAGGCTCTGTCATGGTGGCTTTAGCCGCGTGTTGCGTGAGCCGTCGAATGTGGATGCACGTGCACAGATGTTGCTCGGCGCGGCTTATGCGGGCGTGGCGATTGAGAATTCGATGCTC
>CAILVZ010000175.1 GCA_903837825.1 Akkermansiaceae bacterium
AGCATCCTGGCAGATTCGTTCGTCTGAGTCGTTTTTGGGAGGCGTTCAAAGCAGCAGATCCTTCCAATTCTCAGATAGGTCAAGCTGGGAGAAAAATCATCGAAGAACACGGCGTAGATGAGAACCTAAGCAACCGCGTTTCGGCTGCGGTTAATGATTTGGTTGGTGTTATTCAGTCGATCAAGTCGACACGGGTTACGTTTTTGGAGTTGAAGCGCTACTCCGGAGATGAGATGGGCAAGCCTGAAGATTACAATGATGCAATAGTCTCAATCTTTACCCGATTGAACACGGCAGGCCGGACGCTGACCCGTGAGGAAATCTCGTTTGCCTGGATCAAGAGCGGATGGGCTGAATGCGCGACACCCGGTTCGAAAGGTGCTGGGGAATGTTTTTCAGAACTGGCAACGGCGCTTGAAGCCAAAGCTTCGATCAAGTTGGACACCGACTCGTTGGTCTCGGGAGTCTGTATCCTTTGGGGAATCTGTTTCAATGGAGGCAAATTGCTGTCCAATTCTGATTTACTCAAGGGCGACCAGACCCGCCCCATGGCTGCGCTAATTGCGAAAGAGTGGCATCAGCTATCAACTGCGATCCTCGAGGTGTCGCAGATGATAGCGGCCCGCAAATACGAATTTGGAAAGCATTATCAATCGTTAAACTCCTTAGCATTATTATGGGCTTGGTGGTTTGCCTTCAGATCTTGGAGGCTCAAACGTCCTTGCCGCCAGGTGGAACTGGATGAGTGGGACCGTTTCCAAACCAGTGGATTTAACCAGAATGTTGACCGCTGGATAGTTTCGTCCCAATGGGCCGGCCGGTGGGCGGGATCCGCATCAACCCACTTGGAAAATTTTTGTTCAAAACTTTCGGCTGCCGTTTCGCGTATGGACGGTGAGTCAGATCCCGCGTTGGCAGCAGCAACTTTGACGAGCGCTCTAGAGTCAATTGTCGACACCTTTACAACTGACGCCGTCAATCATCTGGAAACGATGGAGGCTGACGCAAGGGAATTTGTTCGGGGCTATTTTCTTCCGCTCTGGTTATGGCACCGACTGGATTCTGGGCGATGGGAATCTTCCCAGCTTCCGTTGCGATCGAGAAAAAAGAACGCAACGATAGAAGTAGATCATATTGTGTCCGTGGGGTATTGTGCGGATAAACAATTTTCAACGGAGCCCGCGTTGCTCGATGAAACAGATGACGCTAGCGAACCGACGCCGTTCGTGAATGTCAATGCTCTCGGAAACTGCTGGTTGTTGGAAAAAGGCTTCAACATAGCCAAAGGAAAATCGGCGGCAGCCGAGTTCTTAAAGGATATCAGTGAACTCCAAAGTGAAGAGAAATTCAACCTATGGAAAACAGGGATGGGTCTCTCTGACTGCTTGCTTCGTCCGACGAGTGCCACAGTCGTTGCTGATGAAATCGTGAAACGGACAGCGCTGATGAAGGAGGATTTGAAACGCTTCGTTAACGGACAGTTGAGACGTGCGGACCTATAATCGAGACTCTACTCGACGATGCGCCTCCACTGGCCCCTCACGAAGCTCACTTGATAGACTTCATTTTCAGTAACCTGCCAGGCGTCGACAAAGTCGAGTTCTGAAGAGTCCGGCTTATACTTCTCTAGACACCCCTTCCACAAAGCGTTGTCTAAAATCACGGCATCATTTGTTCCTAGTCCATCGTCGAATCCGTGATGAAACATTACTCCAACTCGGTTTGTGAGTAGATATCTGCCATGCATGTTGTCCGCGCCCTCCCTCCACCTTATGAAGGTCAACTTCGGGATATTGGCCAGATCCCAGTAAGTTCGCTGCTGATTCAAACGGTCCCGAAATTCCGCAGCAGTCCATTCGCAGCTATTTGTGGAAGAGGAATTCAGGTGATATTCAACTTTAACCAACCCTACTCCTTGCTTTGCTTGCCGCAGTAATGCTCGAAATGGATCACTATA
>CAILVZ010000176.1 GCA_903837825.1 Akkermansiaceae bacterium
ACCCTCATCCCGTCGGATCACGCGGAAAAGCTCGTCGGTTTCGCCGCTCACTCCAGCGCCGTCGCGGTGGCCATGCGCTACCTCCAACCGGTGGCCGACTACCAGCAAGCCGGTGCCGTCACCGATCCCACCACGGGCATGACCTTCGGCTACCTTCGCTTCACCGACACCCGAGCCAACAAGATCTTCGTCACCCTCGAATGTCTCTACGGCTTCGCCCCGGCCAAGACCGACGCCCTCAAGCGCATCGTCAAACCGTAAGGCACTTCGGAGTTCGATTGGCATCCATCACCCTCTCTCGGGAAACCGGGAGGGGGTGTTTTGTTTGAAATCCGCTCGTCATCCATCAAGTGCGACTCGCTCCATGGCGACTGATCGAATCAAAACCCGAAGGAACCAAGCCTCCTGGCTTGTCGATCCTGAAAATTTCGGGCAGCCTGTTCGCACATCAATGAAACGGGGCAGCCATCGAATACGCCATCAAGGACAATCTAAATGCCGCGGACGCATCGTCTTCACCGCCAGCAAAGGCCTCCCCGGCGTCGGCTTCTCCCGAACCGAATGGAAACCGACTACACCACCTTCTTGGCAAGGGGGGGCCGGTATTTAAGATGACCCAATCGCTGTCAGTTTTTCAAAAGATACTCATGGCGCATATCGCGCGCCTTGACTTATCCAAGTATTTTCCGGATGAGATAAAAGCTAAGTATGGAGACGCAATGTCGATTGCCTCAGCAAGACTCTCATCGTTACATGTCCGTGCGATTTATGGAAGGATCAATATTGATTCCTTGAGTGACATCATGGAATCCAGTATGACAATTTGGGATGCTGACAAGAACTTCCCGTTACATCTTGCCGCGGCGTCCGGCCGCCTGTTTGAGTTTCCGGTAGCAAAGGTGGCTATCGACCAGTTACACTACATAAATGCCGATGGATGTTCTGTTTTCGACCTCGCTCACTACTACGAGAACGCCGAGCAATTGCCCCCGAATCTTCGATCTGACAGATTCCGGCAAAAGCGGATTCCAACGCCGAAGAGCGAGCCAGTGATCGAGGCCGCAAGGGTCGGCAAACTGGAGAAGAAAATTTGTGAAACGATCATGGCTGGCTTGCGCGGGGAAATGCCAATTTCTACGCCAGCCATGCTACCTGACATTTTTTACAACGCTATTCGCAATGATCTTGAAAGTTCCACCTTGTTGCACCTGGCGGCGGAAAACGACTCATTCGACGACATTCCGATAGAGCTGCTCACGGAAGAATCCCTGCTGCTGAGAGATAGGCGCGGTCGCACTCCCTTACATAGGATCTCTTCCATCGAGGGACTCGGGGGATTGCCCTCGGAAATCGTTACCCGCAAAGTTCTGACAGCTCGGGATCATCAAGGAATCTCAGTTGCGGACGTGCTGGTCGATCAAGACACGGAAAACATCGTTCCCGACAACATTCGACTGCTCGCTAGAGAGCCCGTGATAGCTAGAATCAAAGAAATTATCGCACAATCTCCAAATGCCGCCGAGGATTTCTGGAGCCGGCATGGCCGCGAACACCTCTCCGAACAGAATCTACATGATCTTGTCCGTGACCAGCGCCTCCAAGGAATCATTGGTAAAATTCAATCCGGACACCCAATCGACTTCAAGCATCTTGAGACCGGGGATCTTCTATGCAAGCCGCCGGGGTATCCCGAGAACCCCACGCTCGCTCATTTGATCGCCCGGAGCGGACTTCTCCACAGTTTGCCTGATGGAGTCTTCAGTGCTTCCATTTTGTCCTGTCATGACGACTCGGGGAGAACCCCATTTCATTATGCTGTCGAGGCAGGAACACTCGGACTCATGCCCGCGGGCTTGCTTACCAAGCAGGCGCTTCTGGTATCCGACAAATCCGGCATAACCAGTTTCCATATTGCATCAGGGAGGGACTGTTTCGGTTCGGTGCCGGTCTCGCTTTTTGACCGCGATGTTCTGCTTTCTAGGGGCAGCGACGGGAGAACCGTAGCGGACATAATCGAAGAGTGCGGAAACACCCCCCTGCTTCCGTTTGAGCTTCGTTTCTGTTCACGTATAGCGGCAGTGCGTCAACTGGAAAGACTCCTTGCGACAGATTACCACCAGTCTGAGCAATTTTGGCGTGAACATCTGACTCCTGTGGTTGGTGAAGAAGAGTTCAGGGTGATACGGCGCGAGTTCGTCAGAGAATGGTCTGCCCGATTTCCGGACATGGAACTCGACGAAGAACAGGCGGAAGCTGTCTCGGAGTTTGGGTTACACACCCAAGTCACTGCTCGGGCAGGCAGCGGCAAGACTCGCACGCTGGTGGCTCGGGCCTTGTTTCAAATCACCCATTGCCGGATCTCTGCCTCCAACATCCTGATCCTAGCCTTCAACAGGAAGGCGGTGGAGGAGATCCGGGAACGGCTATCAAAATACCTCAGTGAGGAGCAAATGCCCCACGTGCTGACTTTCCACGCCTTGGCCTATCGGATCGTTCGGCCCTCGGAGGATCTGATTTTCGACGAGGGTGAGACCAAGGAGAGCCAGGTGTTCAGTACCACCACCCAGCGCATCATTGACGAGGGGATGCGTGGAGGAACACTTGAAGAGGCATTGCGCGAACTGATGGAAGCACGCTGGAGTGGGGATCTTGGACGGATCATCGCACTGGGCTTCAACCTTCCCCAGGAAGAATTCCTCGCACACCGGGCCAATCTGCTCCGGGCCACCATGAACGGCCGCAGAGTGGATACAGAGGCGCACAAGCGCATCGGCAACGCCCTGCTACGTCTGGGAATCCGCTACAGCTATCGACGAGGCATCCACCGAGCTGCGGGCACTGCTTATGCGCCAGATTTCTTTCACTACCACAAGGAAACCGAGCAGCGGTTTTTGATCGAGGTTCTTGGCGAAGATGCCTCGCAGGCCAATGCAGCCCGGCAGGCATTCTGGAATTCCGATCGTTCCGCAAATGCGCATCTGCTGCAATTCACGGCTGAGGACTGCCAAGATCCGGACGCTACACTGGAACGTGTCGCAAGAGAATTGGCCAATCGCGAGATCACCGTCACACCGATGAGCGACGACGAGCTTTGGCTGGCGCTGCGGGACGACGTCATCCGGGACTTCACCAAGGCAGTAAAAGGTTTCATTTCCCGCTGCCAGAAGGAACTGATCTCGCCTGATCGGCTTGATGGAATGCTGCCGGAATCCGATCCGGAACTGTGGGGATGGAGGCAAATAGGCTATAATCGATACATAAAAGAGCCAACTGTTGACGGAATGCAGGTTCGGTTCTGGCGGCTTTGTAGCCGGATCTACAGGCGCTACCGTCTAGTTCTTGCCGAGTCGCACCAAACCGACTTCGACCAACTGATGCTCGATGCCGCCGGCATGATTCGCGAAGGGAACACCGGCTTCTCTTCCGACCGTGGCCGCGGCGACATCAGCCAGATCCGGCACCTTCTGATCGACGAGTATCAGGATTTTTCCCACCTGTTTGATGAATTGAGGAAATCCATCGTCGCCCAAAGCTCGGATGCCAACTTCTTCTGTGTGGGCGATGACTGGCAGGCGATCAACAAGTTCGCCGGGGCGGACCTGCAGTATTTCGCAGGCTTCACCGAGACCTTCGAACCGTCGGTGAGGAAGCTGATCACCAGCAATTACCGGTCATGCCGCAAAATCGTGGAGATCGGAAACCAAGTGATGCACGGTCAGGGCGAGCCATCCGTTCCAAATAGCAACGAGCAGGGAAACACTTGGCGCGTTGAAGTCGGTGACTACGGCAACCTGTCCGAAGCCGAGGAAATCGTCGTCGATGAACTCGGCGATGATGCGCTTGCCATCTTGCGGATCGCGTCGGATTGCACTTCCCGAGGCGAATCGGTGACAATCCTTTCCAGAACCAGTTCAGTGGCCACGCCGGAAGGCATGCATGAGCTGGAGAGGTGGCAGGAAAGGCTCCGCAGTTTCCTTCCTGAGAAGGCGCGTGGTCTTCTAGAAGTGTCCACCACCCATGGCTACAAGGGCAAGGAGGCGGACGTGGTAATCCTGCTAGATCCAGAAGCCTATCCCTTTATCCATCCTGACGCGATTTTCAACACAATCTTCGGCGATACTTTCCAGAGCATTGAGGATGACGAGAAGCGCCTGTTCTACGTGAGTGTGACCCGGCCGAAGAACACCCTCTACCTGCTATCCTATCCATCCCGCTATTCCGAAACCCGGCCTTACAGGATCCGGTTTCTGGCAAATGCCTATCCTCCCTCGTTTGACATCAATCGGCTCCAATCCAACCTGCTCTGCGGCAGCCGAGTCGTTGTCAGGTTGACGAGCCGTTCTGGCACCTACGGCAATGGTGGAACCTTCCCTATCAAGGATCGGCTCAAGGAATTGGAATTCAAATGGAATGAAGATCGTAAAATATGGACGATTTTCCTGGAGCTCGGATCGATCAACTCTCCCTTCGAATGCGTACAATATCTCAATGCGCAGCCGTGGATCAGCGACGCGGATGGCATCGTGGCGAGCTTCGCCTGGGAGGATCAAAAGCACCAGTTCCGGATCGAGCGGGGAGTCGTGGTTCCAGACGGAGCCCCGTCACCGGCTCAAGACCGACCGCAGCCCATTGGCGGCCAGTGGAAACCAAACTCAGGGAGGGCAGGCCAGACGTCGGCTTCGGCAAGACCCCAAATTAGCGTCGTTGGAAACACAGCTTCACACCCATCAGATGGAGCCTTGCAGCATCCTGCTACGATGGCAACCAAACTGAACCAAAGCGAACGCTCGGTGAAATCGCTCGGAACAGCAGTCGGAGTTTTTGGCACCAGTGTCGCTGGCATGCGTTACGAGGGACGCATGGAAAAAGCCAGTCACCTCTCGGTCGGTGATTTCGTGAGATTGGAGCGGGAGCCCAGCAACACCCACGACCGCAACGCCATCCAAGTGATGACTAGCGAAGGAGTGCGGGTCGGCTATGTGTCGCGACATGTCGCGGCCCACCTAGCAGCAGGTCTGGATGCATGGGGCGGCATTTCACAGGCGAAGGTCAGCTCGGTTTGGAAACAACCACCACCGCATTTCCTCGTCTCCATCCAAATCTGTTTCCCGCTTCCGCCGGGAGTTGTGATTCCTGAGGAATTGGACGCTTCGTCCCACCTAAACGATAGCCCGTTTGCGGAAACGAGGTCTCCCTTAAAATCGGTCATAACAGCACCGTTGAATCCCATTGAATACGTGGAACCTGAGCAACAGTGGTCTGAGGGCTCTGAAGATACGTCAGAGCGATCTCAAGACGGTAGCATACCGGAACCTCCATCACTTGATGAGTCTTCACATTCACATTCTGGAAGTCTTACCCCGGCACAGGAGAATGCATTGGGAGACTTGCTGGATCCAAGCCTTGCAAGTCTGATCACTGAGCTTTATCTCTCAGGTTGCTGTAGTTGGCCTGAGATTGGTTACGAAGCACGGAACTCCAGAGGTCTCTGCACAGGCTCCATGCTTGAAGTCGCTTGGCCGGACTCCAAAATCGGCATTGCGCTTGCTTCAAACGATTTCGGCTCATTCGCCGCGAGCGGATGGACATACCTTCCTGCTGCCACCGTTTCGGTGCTTGCCTTGAGAAGTCTTTTCTCTGCTGCATCTGGCCAAAATTCACCCACAAGAATGACTCAGATTGTGCAACTCAGGCCGCCAACGCCCATCGACATCCCGGCGGATGAACCCGTAATTACCGAAATGGACCATCGCTACCAGCACGGCCCGTTCATGGATGACGAACTTGATGACGATCTTCCGTTCTGAACAGGTCCGCTCAGCCTTATGTTCGATAGAACGAGCTGAAATCACATGTCTACAATCACAAAAACCGAAGCCGCTCAACGGCAGATAGACACGGCCATAACGCTCTGGTTTCGTGATGCTGATCCAATTTCAATTCATACTCTGGCATGCGCCGGACTTGGGATATTGAACGACCTCGGGAAGCCTTTGGGGCAGACCGCGATGCAGTATGATCCCAGTAGCTTCCGCAAGGAGACGTTTAAAGAGTGGATTCAGTTGGTGAACAAGAGTCGGGATTTTTTAAAACATGCAGATCGAGACCCGCTAGATACATTGGGATTCAATCCGACTGCCAATAAATACCTGCTCGCAGATTGCGTTGATACTTGCCTTAGAGTGTCTGGAGGCCAGACGCCTGTCATGAAGGTTTTCTGGAGCTATTTTACTTTGCATCATTCTCAATATTTCGATCCCGTCATGATGGAGATACTTCCTCTTGAACTGCGGGAGCTTCCAAAAGAGCAATTCTTTGTAGAGTTCATTTCGGTGATTAGAGCATCCATCCCCCCAATAACACCAAGCAGTTTCTCAGAATGAATGCCATCAAACCAGCATCATGGATCGACATGTCTTTTCTGAAAGCGCTCACTAACCTGAGGTGAGCTAGATTTTTGGACCACCACCTCCATAATCAGCCCAGATGAATACCAAGCCACGCAAACGCTACACCCCAGAGTTCAAAGCTCAAGCCGTTGACCTCATCAACACCGGAAAGCCT
>CAILVZ010000177.1 GCA_903837825.1 Akkermansiaceae bacterium
TATTAGTGGTTGGAAATATGATGATCTAACCAGCATCACAAAATACCCTTCAAGGCCAAAATCACTCAAGCTCGTTGGCAGCCGATAACGTGCAAATCCCGAGGGTCCATTTTCGGCGTAATAATCTAACAATTCTTGAACTCCAGAGAGATCGGTCTCCTCGCGACACCTCTTCCAAAATGGCGTTTGGTCTGCGGTGTTCAATTGGTAATGAAGCCCAAGAAAATCACGAATCTCGCGCCACGTTGAACCAGTTACTTCATTGTACAACGCACGGACTGAATCCGTAGGCTTGAGCATCGATTGAATCAACATGTCCACTAGATCTTTGGAGTGCGAACAAACCACCATCAAGGCCGTGGCCTCCAGCGGTTCAACAAACCCACCTGAATTTCCGATGGCGACCACATTGTCCACCCACATGCGGCGATAGCAACCACTGCGGAATTTGACCACCCGAGGCGAATCGGGCACTTTCGGATTCTTCCGCTTAAATTCCTCGGCCGCCTGCTCATCCGAAACCATGTCGGAGCAATACACATAGCCACGGTTGATAAAGTCTTCATGCTCGATCTTCCAGCACCATCCATGATCCATCGTCTCAGCAGTGGTGTATGGCATGATGGACTCATCGGTTCGAGCCCAGCCACCAACCACCGCACGATCACAAAACAGGGTCTTCTTGAAGCTCTCAAACGGCTCTTCCAGCACCTTACCAAGCAACTCACTGGCAAAGCCACTCGCATCCACAAAGAGGTCGGCTTCAAGACGCTGACCATCCGCAAGGTGGACCGCAGCAATCCCTTGTGGCCCTCGATCTGCACCCATCACTTTCCCATCCGTGAAAATCACACCCGACTCAAGTGCAACCGCCTCAAGGGTCTCGACCAACTTGTGATTCTCGATGTGGAATGCATGCCACGGCTGGATGTCGGGGGCTTGGTTGGGCTGCCTTGCGAAGGCTTTGCCTTCTCGCATCAACGAAGCAGGCAAATCGAGATCACTGAACTCACCATCACAAAAATATCCATTCGGCATTTTCATCCCCGCCCATTGCACGTCAAGCTGCTTGGCAAATGTATAGTCGAATTGCTTGCGAGAACCCCACAAGAAGCGGATTCCGAGCTTCCACGTGGGCTCGGCCATTTTATAAAAATACTTTCTCTTAATTCCTAGGTACTCGAAAAGATGCTCTGGGAAATTCGGTGTTGTTCCCTCACCCACACCAATCACTCCCAGATCCGGATCACGAACAATCCGAACCTCAAGAGCAGGAATCTTTCGCTTAAGCGAGAGCGCTGCGATCAAGCCGGCGCTCCCGGAACCTAGGACGATCACTTGTTGAATCATATGAATGAAGAGCTATCCGGAGAATCATCATGGCCGCGTCTATTCGCGTCTGATGCACTGCCAGATTGGGTTGGAATTGGCTTAAGGGTAGGTAGCACCCGCTCATATCTCAGTCCAGCGGATAAAACGTAGCGGTTCCAGCATCCATGAGTCCGTAAAATTCGATTCCGCCACCGCCGCAAAACACACATCCAGCGAAAAGACCTTATTTTGAAGGCTTTTACTTCGAAAAATCAGCGAGTGCTCAATCCAACCCTACAAAAATTAAAGGGGCTCAACCTCGAACCTGTCGGATTTTGCTTAAACATTGTCGGAACTTTACCATGATTCAAACGGTCTTCCTTGGAGTGCCGTCCGCGTTTGGCGCGATGGATGACCGCCCGTTAAATCCCAGACAAGCACTGAAATCAACGCGCTCAATCTCCGAGCCAAAAATCGAATTGGTCTAGGACTTCTTCACGAAACGCCTTCGATAGGCAAGCGGGGTCGTTCCCATCATTGCCGTGAATTTCTTCGAAAACGAGCTCTGGTCGTAGAAGCCGACATTCAACGCGATCTCGGTCATCGGCAAACTTGAATTCGCTAAAAGCTCGCATGCTTCAAGCACTCTCAACTTGATGATGTATTGCTGTGGAGTGGTTTTAAATGCGTCCTTGAATCGACGTTCCAGCTGCCTTTCAGACATCCCTGCCTGCTTGGCCAGATTGGCGACAGAGGTCTTCATGGCAAAATTTTTCTTCAAATAATCCGTCACGGGAATCAAGTCGAGGTATGGCTGAAGCTCTTTTCGCGCACCTTCATAACTCTGAACCATCCCGCACAACCCAGCCACATTCCCCGCCCGATCAAAAAGGGGCACTTTGTGAGTCACAAACCACTCGGGCTCGTTGAGTTGATTGGGAAACAACTCGATGATGTTGGACAACGCTTCTCCAGAATCGATCACCCTGCGATCATCCTGGCCAAACTTCTCCGCCATTTCGATCGGGAAAATATCATGATCGGTCCGCCCGATGAGCTCGGCCTCATGGCTAAACCCACAACGTTGCACAAACGCCCGATTGCCCGCCATCAGCCTGAGCTCAAGATCCTTGGCGAAATACAGCATGTTCGGCAAGAACTCGAATAGCTCGCGAACCACACCCGGGCGAAGGCTTTCAAGCCAAACGCGCTCCTGACCGGTTGAATGCATACTCAATCCATAGGCAAACGCCCATACCCCGACAACCAATTTCTTAAGCCAATCCCACGACAATCCATGCGGATGACATGCGGACAGAGCTCTCATGCGCAGTTCACTGGATTGGGAACCCGCTGCGGATTGAAATATAACAGTTGCTGGACATCACCCGCCCCGACCCATTCCCACTCGTCACACGAAGCGTGTGGATATCCGTATCGATCACCCAATCGGCGTCGGCCGACATCTCCGCCTTGGTCGCATCAAAGATAAATTTCGCGCCCTCAGCAGCCGCAGCCACCGCAAGAAAAGTCATCAACCCAGTCAGTATCATCGTCCATGCTAGGCTACCAATTCTCTTTATCTCCGAACCAAATTTTCGATCTAATGGATTGAAATAACCTACCCCGTTGGAGTTGGACCACCGACCGTGCTTCAGATCGCAAACAGCAATGGCAGCGTTCGCCGCGGTTCAGCAAAGTTGCGGCTTCTACTGGTTGAGACGTGATCTTATTTCCCATGCGAAAAGCCATACTACCACCTTCACCTCGCGTAACCAGAAAGACAATCGCCACCCATCTACCAAGATCTAGCAACGACATCCTCCACGTCAGAAGAATCGTCAAAGCACCGCCGCCCCCCCTCGTAGGCATGAACGAATGAAACGCCAGTCGAACCATACACCAACCCATCCTCCAATGAGATCTCTCAGCGGCCTTCATCTCGAAGGGAATTTCCTAGCAGTAAAAAAACACCCCGCGCCACGAAAACCGCAGTGCAGGGTGTCAAATCATTTTACCTTTATCGATCAAGCACGGCGGCGGCGCAGCAGCGTCAGCACTCCGAGGCCACCAAGCAAGAACGCCGAAGGCTCTGGCACCGCGGTGATCGTCACAAAGCTCGTCCCTGTACCGCCATTGGTGCCGGCCGAGGTGTCGTTATAATTGAGCAGCCAGTCACCACCGCCCGCGGTGAAAGTGGAGTCATCCGCCAGACCCGTGAAGGTTCCCGTGACCGTGCCGGTGTACGAGAACAAGGTGAACTTGTCGTTCGCCGTGTAAGTCCCCAGCTGCACCAAATCCAAGAGCGATCCCGCCGTGATGGTCAGGCTACCCGCAACATTGCCCAAGTCGGCCGTGTTCGCGGTGTACGAGCCACCCACCGTCGATGATCCCACGACCTCATAGGTGTAAGTGCTAGCCGCGCCCATCGTCAGATCGCTGCTGAAGTTCGTCGTTCCCGGCGAGTTTCCGATCGCCAACTGCGTCGAAACCGCTAGCGCTCCCGTCACATTGCCCGAACCCGTCAGCCTCGCCACCGTGTAGCCGCCCGACTTGGCGGAAACATCAAAGGTACCTGCTGTACCGAGTGAAACTCCACTGGTATTACCGACCGATCCACTAGACCCGAGCTTAAGCGTGCCCGCGCCAATATTAGTCGCTCCCGTATAAGTATTAACACCTGAAAGGGTAAGAACTCCACCCCCGACAGTTAAGCCTGTTTTATTCACACCATCTTGAATGATACCGCCGAAGGATGAGGTGCCAGTGGTGGTTAAAATCGAATCACTCGTGCCGCTGTTGGTCACCGTGGCCGCATTGGTGTTTTTCGTCAGCCCTGCGAGGGTCTGGTTAAACCCGCCCAAGTCAAGTGAAGCCGCACCGCTACCTCCCAAGTCGGCAGTCGCACCAACAGGGATCGCATTGTTTGCCCCAAGCCGCATCGTTCCAGCTTGAATCGTCAGCGCGCTGTAACTGCTCGACGTGTTGGACATCACCACGGTTCCTGTACGTACCGTCACTGGAACGGAGGAGGTGATCGCACCCGCAACCGTGAGTACCCCACCATTGCTGGCGAAGTGACCACCCGAATTCTGTGACGCCGTGATGGAAATCGCACCGCTGTAGGTGGCATTGGCATTCGACGTCGGCACATACACGATCCCCTGCCCCACAGCACCGCCACCATTGATGGTGAGAGCATTGCTCACATTGACATCGCTACCCAGCTGGAGCTGAGCACCAGAGACATTGCTGATGCTAACCGCGCCGCTGCCGAGCGCCGCGCTGTGATTCGCCGCAACAATACCCGCCGCGATCGTCGTACCGCCGCTGTATGCATTGGCGGAGTTTGAAAGCGAATAGGTGTTCGCACCAATCTTGGTGATGGCACCCGTTCCGGTGACTGCACCCGTCACGCTGACATTCGCACCTGCGGTACTTCCTCCGATACTGCTGTTGCCACTCGCCAGGGTAAGATTGCCGGAAATCGTTGGAGCTCCACTACCTTCTTGGTAAAGGGCACCGACGCTTCCTTGGCCGGAACCACCATTCAGCGTGATGCTATTCGTAAGGGCAATATTGGCGTTAGCAATGTACAATGAAGCTCCGCTGCTAACATTAACAGCACCGCCACCACCTTGATTATTCCCCGTTGCAAGATCAAAGCCCATGGCTCCACTCGTCACGTTAAATTGGCTAACTCCGTTGGTCGTGTTGCCATTAATGTACAAACGACTGGCTGAAGTATTCACACTTACAGCGTTACCATTACCATTGATCGTTCCCGTAAAGTTGGTTTGGGTGCTGCCAGTTTTGCTAAGAGTCGTGCCGCTACCATTCAGCGTTACCGTTGATGCGTAATTGTAATTATTGGCAGTCGAATTCAACACCAACGAAGTATCGCCCGCCAAATTAAAGCCACCCGTTACTGCGGCGCTGGGTGAGCTACTCACATTGACCTGCAACGAGCCGCCATTGATCAAAGTTCCACCCGAGTAGGTGTTCGCCCCCGACAGAATCAAAGCGCCCGATCCTGACTTCGTCAGGTTCCCCGTGCCGCTGATTATACCTGAAATCGTATTGGCGTTATTGCTGTTTGCATTGACCACCCCTGAGTTGGTGACCGCATTCGCAAACTCTCCAGCACTGGCAAGGTTGACACCCAAGGTACCGCTCGCCCCGACAGTAACTGCAGAACCACTGCCGATACTACCACTGGCCCCATCGCCCACTTGCAACGTGCCCGCATCGACCGTCGTCGATCCAGTATAGGTATTTGCGGTGGCCAAGGTCACCGTACCGTTGCCACTCTTTGCTACGCTGCCACTGGCAATCCCAAATCCACTCGAACTTGCGACGGTGTAGTTTTTACTACTGTTATTGAAAGTCGCAGAAACAGGACTGACATTTGCCGCGTCGATTTGAATCGCGGTGGAACCCGTTGAGCTATCGTCAAACAAAACTGTATCACTTGCGAGGAAATCAGTGCCTGTACCAGCCGTCGCCAGCTTCCAGTTTTGCGATCCACCGATCGCTGCTGTCGTCCACTGGTTACTTTGTGCGCCCGTCCATGTCGGAGTATCTCCGATAATATTCAAGGCAATGTTATTACCGTTCAGAGCGAGAGATCCCAGGGTCTGACGGGCGCCCAAGGTCCCCGTTACGCTACCTAGGGTGAAGTCGCTGAGCGAACCACTGAGGCTGCCGTAGCTGATTAGATTGTTGTAGCCAGTCGCCCATGCACTGTTGCTGACGTTCAAGGTAGAGCCATACCCTCCGGTCGTGAGTGCGTTACTCACCACGATCTTGGCCGTGCTCCCTGCCAAGCTCAGATTCATGGTGTTGCTACCCGAATTCAAGGTCATCGCACCCAAGGTGAGAGCGGTGCTCGTGCTACTATTCGACAAGGTGCTCCCAGCAAGGGTCGTAGTCCCATTAATCGTCCCTTGGCCCGTGAATGTTGCGCCCGCAGACACGTTAACCCCGCTGGTGCTGCCCAATCCAGCATTGACTTGCAGCGTACCCGTGTTCACCGAAGTCGCTCCGGTATAGGAGTTGCTTGCTGATGTGAGGGTCAGCGTTCCATTCCCCAACTTGGTCAGACCACCGTCGGTAGCGCTGTCACCGCCAATGTTGCTGTGAACCAGTGCTTGGCCCACCGTGATATCAGAACCATTCGAATTGATGATGGCCCCGCCGTTGCGAACGTTCGCACGAGTCAGCCCCGTCAAGAAATCCGTGTTGTTCGTTACTTTCGCTTTGAGAGCACCTCCATTGAAGTTGAGGATGCCGCTACTCCCAGTGCCCTTCCAGATTTTGGCGGTACTTAGGACGCCGCCTCCAAGGTTGTAGGTGCCGGATCCCGTACCACCTTCCCCGAGGACAATGCCTAAGCCACCTTGATTCCAAGTACCGCCAGTTTGATTGATGACCCCCACCGCATTGTTATCCGCACCGATGGTGGTAAACGCAGTGCTACTTGAGGTAGTAGCATTGACGGTTCCAGTCCCAGAAAGATTGATCGTGCCGTTCGAGTTGTTATCACCTCCAACAACAAGCCACGAGCCGCTAGCCAAGCTTCCACTGCTCACATCAAGGGCGGTCGTGAGACCACTTCCACCAACAAACGCCCTGGCACCAGCGGTCACCGAACCACCAGAGATACTACTATTTCCCGCTGCATACCGAATGTCAACGGCACCCGAAACAAGAGAACCGCTCGTGAAACTCGAAGTGGTCAGGCGATAAATGTTTCCAGTTCCATTGACAGCGCTGGTGCTAGTGGTGGTCAATCTGCCACCATTGCTCACAGAGATCGTACTCGTCGCAACATCGTTCGAGACGACACGCGCCACGGTGACGTTTCCACCGCTCACATTCAACTGACCTACCCCAGAAGTTGCGCTGGAGTTATTAATCGCCAAACGAATGTCGTTGTCAGAGGTAAAGGTACCACCCGAATTGACGTTGAGGGTTCCATTGCCGTTGGTTCCTTGGCCGACAAAGATCCATTTGGACGATGTGGTCAGGCTACCGCCGCTATTGATATCCAGTTTACCACTGGCTGCGTTACCGATGTTAGTATCACCTCCAGTCCGCGCAACCACCGTGCTAATGATCGGTGTGTTTCCCGTCGCTGTGTTGATGGTAATGGCAGCCGTTGAAGGCAAAGCGCCGCCCCAGTTTGCGGCAGTGGTCCAATCTTGGTTGGTCGTACCGGTCCAGGTATTGCCGGCGTGAGCGGTGAGCATGCTGGAAGCAGCCATACCGACGAAACGGACAATGATCTGGCCAAAATTTTGTGGACGAGTACTGAACTTTGGTTTCATGAGTGGGACCTTGGGTTTTGGAAATGGACCGGTGAATGAACTATTATCAAGATGGCCAATCGCAAGCCGAATTCCTACACCCCAATCGGGTTAATCCGCTGCTAAACGGTCCAAAGGAGAATTGATCGGCAAGCAACTCCGCCGAACGGCGCGATGATTCATCCCGAAGTGATTCTGCATTCGCTCGAAGCTGCAGTGCATTTACTGGCCGATTGCCCCCAATCTTTGGCCTAGAAACACACCCTAACTTATTAATAATTAGATGCTTAATGGTTAGTACCGTGCCAAGCTGCCTGACTGCGTCAGGCGGTAGCAGGAATTTGGAGCAACAAAGAACTGAAGTGGTCCCGCAAAACGGAGCCAGCAGCTTATTGAAACTTTTGCTGGTCTGAGAGGTGAGCCGGACCCGGAAAATCAGGCCAGTGGTTAAGCTATGATTGTGGTTTGTGGGGGCGGCATTAAAACCGAA
>CAILVZ010000178.1 GCA_903837825.1 Akkermansiaceae bacterium
ACCACCAGAGAGACATCGGTCAAACTGACCTCCTTGTCGGCGAAGATGGCGGTTTCAATTCCCTCCAATGGCTTGATGGGCCCAAGATCCGGATTTTTGCCGGGTGCGGGTGGATTGACCATGGACGCGAAGGCGCTCTTGATGCGGCTTTGGATCTCTTTGGGTTCGATGTCACCCACGACGATGAAGGTCATTCTATTAGGGGTGTAGTAGCGGGTGTATAGGTCGGTGAATCGCTCGCGAGGCGCGGATTGAATTACCTTTTCCAGCCCGATCGGGAATCGTTTGCTGATGAGTGAATCCGGCAGAAGCGTCGCAAATTGTTGTTCCATGAGGCGATTGCTCACCGAGTCGCGGCTGATTTTTTCTGATAGAATCACGCCGCGTTCTTTGTCAATTTCTTCGGTTGATAGAAGGGCACCATCGGCGAAGTCTCGCATCACCGTGAAGCCAAGTTTCAAGGTTTCCTCGGAGAGGTCGGGCAGATCGAGCATGTAAACGGTCTCGTCAAACGACGTGTAGGCATTCACATGAGCGCCAAACGCGATTCCGAGTCGTTGCATTTTAGGAACCAAGTCCTCGGAGGCGTAGTCCTTCGAGCCATTGAAGACCATGTGTTCGAGAAAATGTGCGAGACCGCGTTGGTTGTCTGCCTCCATCAAGGAACCTGAGGCGATGTGAAGACGCAGCGAAACCCGCTTGGGCGGTTCCGCGTTTGGATAGACGATGTAGCGCAGGCCGTTTTCCAACGCTCCGAAGGTAGCGCCTGGGTCCGCTGGGATGTCGGATGCTTCATGGGGCAATGGCTGCGGAGGGGTGGGAGCAGGTGCGGCGGCTTGGGCGGGTGCTGGCGGCTCGGCGGCGGGCGGCTTTTGCGCCTGCTCGGTGGGTGGCGGTGAGGTTGCAAGCGCCGACTTGGGCGACTGCAGCGACAGGATCGCCGCGGTGAAGCCGAGAATGAGGACGAGAATCAAAGGTGTTGCCTTCTGCATGCCAAAAGATGCTGGAGACTGGGTGCATTTGGCAACGCAGAAAACCGCTGGGATTCTGGAATCGGCGGGTGGGGGGCAGGGGGATTTGCGAAACTTTCGGAAAACAGAGTTGCATTCTGGGATGCCGCATGATGGTTTTTCCCCCGACCCAATCGAGATGTGCGCGCGTGGCGGAATTGGTAGACGCGCTAGATTCAGGTTCTAGTGGGGGCAACCCTGTTCAGGTTCGAGTCCTGTCGCGCGCACCATCTAATTATCAATGGGTTATGGGATTTATCTTGCTTCCCATTCGTGATCAAACTTTCTCCAATCGAAGCTGCCCCTCTGTGGAAGAAATGGAACCCAGCGTTGATTGCTGGAAGATTGGATTGGCACTCAGCCCACGCGGCGGCGGGCGAAGAGGCTCATTGCGCCGATGCCGAACAGCAAAAGTGCGCTGGGCTCGGGGACGGTATTCATGGTGAGGGTCCAACTGGTCAGGGTCGCCGCGTCGCCATCGGACAGATCCGCAACAAACAACGTCCAGCTACCAGCCGCATCAAGGCCGGTGAAGCCCGAAAGGCTTGCGCTGCGGGTCGAGGTGTCGGTTACGAGAGCGGGATCTTCCAAACGACCGTCAGGCTGATAGGTGCCGGTGACCAATTCGCCAAAAGTTCTCGAGATGGCCGTGTGGATGTCCGACGTGGCAAGATCCGCGAAACTGACATTCAGGCCACTCGACGCCGCTCCAGCTGAATCTTCGCTGGTAACCCCAGCTCGGTTCAGCAGTACGCTGATCACGCCATCGTGTTCCAAATAGGCATACAAGTCGCCATTCCAGCCACTCTCAGTGATCAAGTCGACTTCGATTGAGGTGATGGTCTGCCCCGTGCTCGTGAACGTGATTTCCGAAATCAAGCCGCTGGCATCGCCATCAGGAATTTCGATGCCCACCGGCTTGTTCAAGACGATGGCCGCGGTGGCAAGACTCGGGCCCATGATGAAGGCGAGTGCCGTGAGTGGATAGAGTCCGTATTTCCTGTTCATTTTGGAGTGGTTTAAATTGCAGGGTGGAAATTAGTTCGCAGTGCGGTAGTAGCCGTTAGGCTGAAGCGGGGCGGTATCGGTGTAGGAAATCTTGCCATCGGCAGCCGCCTGAATGGTCGCGAGGTTCGTCCAGGTCATCAAGTTGCTGCTTCGCTGGATCGTGTAGGAACGCCCCGGAATCCCTCGGAATACCAAATCGACTATGCCATCGTGGGGGGTCAATTGGCTCAAATTCTGGGAAATCGCACTGTCAGTAACCGTCACGGTGATGGTCCCGCGCAACTTGACTCCCGTCGAACTCGTGAGCTCCACCTGGAAGCTATCGGTACCCGTAAAGGAAGTCCCTGGCGTGTAGTTGACCGTGCTTGTTAGCGAAACTGTACCACCTTGCGCGCTTGGGCCGAAGACCTGCGTCAAGGCTACTGTCCCACCGTTGGGATCGCTGGCTCGAGCAAGAATCTTCGACGGAGAAATCGACACGACCTTATTCACCGTCGTCAGCGCATAGCCTGAAAAGAGCAGGGCCTTTTTCACGGTCACACTGGCGTTACCGCTCACCGAGTTGTAAGTCGTTGAATCCGTGGGCGTGAAGGTCACCGCCTGCGAAGCCGTGCCGATTGCCGGTGTGGTGCTCGAGTTGGTAAAGGTGAAGTTCCCTGCCACCGAGGCTGATCCACCACTGAGGGTGGACGAAGCTAAGGTTTGACCAACAGCGATCACCGTTGCTGCCGGCCAAGTGGTCACCTCTGGAGTCAGTTTATTCACGGTCACACTGACATTTCCGCTCACCGTCGTATGGTTCGTCGGATCCGCTGGGGTGAAGGTCACCGCTTGCAAAGCTGTTCCGACTGCGGGTGCGGTGCTCGGACTGGTGAAGGTGAAGTTCCCC
>CAILVZ010000179.1 GCA_903837825.1 Akkermansiaceae bacterium
ACAGCCAAACCCGTACCACGTACCATCGCCGAGCCCGCTTTTCACCCTTCAATCTCTATCATGCAACGCTATTTGATTCCAATCATCCTTTCCGCTCATATGAGCGTCTTCGGGGCTCAGGCGGCGGAGAAGCCCGCTGATTCCGTTGACAAGCCGGCAGCAGAAGCTCCCGCAAAAGAGGCTACCGAAAAGCCCATGGAACCCATCGTTCGCGACGGATCCGTTACGATCGCTGGCAAGAAGGTCCCTTACCAGGTCACCACTGCAAAAATCCAGATTAAGGATGACGATGGAAAGCCACGAGCCTCGATTTTTCACGTGAGTTACACCCGCACCGACACCAAAGAGCCCTCGACCCGCCCAGTGCTCTTTGCCTTCAATGGCGGCCCAGGATCCTCGTCCGTATGGCTCCACATCGGTTTGCTCGGGCCGAAGATCGTCAAGCTACCTGGCGATGGAACCACCGCGGCGCTTCCTCCTGCGCTCGTGATTGAAAACCCGCTTAGCATCCTCGACGTTTGTGACTTGGTTTTCATCGACCCCGTTTCCACTGGTTACAGCCGTGCGGAGAAAGAGGTCAAGGCCGACGAGTTCCATGGCGTGGATGAAGACATCGAGTCGGTTGGGAATTTCGTTCGCCGCTGGGTCACCGAGCACAACCGCTGGTCATCTCCCAAATTCATACTCGGCGAGTCCTACGGTGGGGTCCGCGCGGCTGGTCTATCAAATCATCTTCAAACCCGCTATGGTATGAGCCTCAACGGCGTGGTTCTGCTGTCGTCGTTGATGGATTACGCCACGATCCAACCGAGTCGCAGCAATGAAATTTCTTATGCCGCCTATCTTGGCTCGTTCACTGGGACTGCCCATTACCACCACAAGATTCAGGGCGATCGCGAATCGCTCATCAAAGAAAGCAATGATTTCGCATTCGGCGAGTATGCCACCGCTCTCCTGAAAGGAAATGACCTCGACGCCGCGGCCTGCCAAGGCTTGGCCGAGAAATTGGCGAGGCTGACGGGCATTAGTGCGACGACCTGGTTGGATCACGATCTTCGGATGGATCCAACGTTTTTCCGTGCAGAGCTTCTCCGCAAGGAAGGCAAGGTCATCGGACGCTTTGACGCACGGGTCGCATGGGACACCACTGACAAATCCGCCGACGCCGCGGAATACGACCCCTCTTACGCGCTTTCATTCGGCGCATTTTCTTCGGCCATGCTCGACTACCTTGGACGCGACCTAGGCTGCAAAGAGGATCAACCTTACGAAATTCTCTCTCGAAAAGTCCAACCATGGCGCTGGACGGGCGGTAATCAAGTGGTCGATGTCAGCGACCGGTTGGCGAAGGCGATGGCCGATAACCCACATCTCCGAGTGCTCATCATGGGAGGACGCACCGACCTCGCCACCCCACCCGCTGGCACGGCTTTTTCAGTCCGTCACATGAGGGATCTTCCCGCTGGAGTAAGGTCGAACATCTCTACCGTCTACTTCGATGGCGGACACATGTTCTACCTCAACCCACCGGACCGAACGAAGTGCCGAGAGGACCTCATCAAATTCATCCAAGCCGGAAATTCTTGAGATTTTAGGGCCTCCCGCAGGTTCTACTTCATCGCATCTCCCCTGATGCGATCAGGCTGCCTGATGCGATTTGAAAAATCTTTCTCATTTGTTAACGATCTTCGTCAAAATTTCAGCATTGGCATCCCATGAGCTGATGCCGATTCGTGAAATTTAGTGACCTTCAACGACCCTATAAGTCTCCGCTTCGCCTTGGCTTCGTTGCCGTGTGCGATTGCGCACCCATTGCGGTCGCGATGGAAACGGGGATCTTTGATCGCTATGGGCTCAATGTCGTTCTTTCACGCGAACCGAATGGGTCGGCAATCCGCGACAAGATATTCCGAGGAGATCTCGACGCAGCGCAGTCGATCGCGGGAGTCGCATTTTCACTCGCCATGGGCTTCAACGAGCTGCGCTGCGAGGTCGCAGTTCCGTTAGTCTTCAACGTTCACGGCAGCGCGATCACGCTTTCGGCCGCGCTTGATCCACTTAAAATTGGTAGCGGCGCAGGTCTGGCCGACTGGATGCAAAACCGCTGGAGCAAGCCACGTCCCCTTACCCTCGCGGTCCCCCACCGTCATTCGACCCACCACATCCTCCTCCGCCGATGGCTCTCCTTGCATGGGATGGGTTCAAACCCACAGGTGGAAGTCATCATTTTGCAACCCGAACAGATGCCAGCGCAACTTGCAAGTGGTCACATCGATGGCTTTTGTGTTGAAGAACCATGGAATTCGGAAGCGATACTCGCAGGTACAGGTTGGTGCCCAGCGGTTTCTTCAGACCTAGCGCCATGGCATCCCGAAAAAATACTACTTGTTGCCGGTGAGTTCCTGCGCGAACAACGGGACGATGTCGCTGCCCTGGTAGCTGCGCTATTAGAAGCCTGCGAACTCTGTGAGGACCGATCGTTTCGCGAGGAAATGATATCCATCCTCTCGCTCAATTCGTACACGGGGATCTCCGAAAAAATCCTGCGGCATTCCTTCAGCGGAGACTTCGTAGCGGGCGGAGCTACAATGACGGTTTCCGATTTCCATCTTTTTCACGGTGACAAAGTCAACCGCCCCACCGTCGACAAAGCGGCATGGGTTCTTGCCGGACTGCGGGATATCGGCGTCCTACAGAATTTCACCTTTGGGTCCCTGTCTCGGATCTATCGCGAAGATCTTTTCCACAGCATCGCTCATGCCTTCCATTGAACATTGTAGGATTCATTGGCCTTACCCAAGATGATGCGCCTCCTTAAAAACTCTTGGAACTCGTGGCGCGTACTGATAGTCATGGGCGAGAGTTGCGAAGCTCGAAACCCAAAGTCTGACCTTGAAAATCCTCTTATTTTCATTCCAAACCGCTGCTCGATGGTGCCGGATTTTTCTGCTACCAGCAGCCATCGTGGGACATGCGTTTAGCCTAGCGGCAGAACCCGAAATTTCCGCGAGCGCCCCACCGCTCGGACAGCAACCAAGTGCCCTCCTCTGCGGACAATCCCGTGCGATCTGCTACTCCGGATTTAGGCGCGGTCAACATCCAGACCGAGGGGATGGAGCAATCAATCCGTCCGAAGCCGAGATTCTCGAAGACTTGAAGATTCTAACAAATCAAGGGTTTCGTCTCATCCGGCTCTATGACTCCCAAGTCAACTCGGCAACGGTCTTGCGTGTCATCAAGGCGAACCAACTTGACCTCAAGGTACTGCTCGGTGCGTGGCTTGATGCGGAGATGAAAAATCCAAACTGCCAGTGGCAAACAGTTCCAGTCACCGAGGAACTTATCACCGCAAATCAAGCCAAAAACCGCGAGGAGATCCAACGCCTCATCCGCCTCGCCAAGGAATACCCTCATATCGTCGCAGCGGTTGCTATCGGCAATGAGGCACTGGTCGACTGGAATGACCACATGGTCCCTGTCGAATCAGTGATCCGCTATGTACGCGAGGTCAAACATGCGGTGATGCAACCGGTGACCGTTGCCGACAACTACGACTGGTGGGCCAAGAAAGGCGCCGGACTTGCCGAGGAGTTGGACTTTATCTCAATCCACATTTACCCGATCTGGGAAAACAAGGACATCGGTGATGCTATTGCCTATGGTGAAGCCAATTTGAAGTCTGTTAGAAAAGCATTACCCCACAGCCAAATCGTGATCACCGAGGCCGGATGGGCAACGGTTTCAAGCGAGTTTGGCTCACGCGCCAGTGAGGAAAAGCAAAAGGAATACTGCGATGCATTGCTGGAATGGTCGAAAAAATTGAACATCACCACATTCTTGTTCGAGGCATTTGACGAGGAGTGGAAGGGCAATCCACACGACCCGCTGGGTGCTGAAAAACACTGGGGACTCTACACTGTCGACCGCAAACCCAAGCAGGTGATGCGTCGGTAATTCAATGTTGCCACACCGCGTACCCCTGCCCTCTTAACCAATCTGCATGGGCAACCTCAAGGCGCTTCGCCGCTTCTAGGCTCAACAATTCCTGAGTCGGAAACCGCTCATGGGCTAACGCAATCCCAAAGCGCTTGGCGAAGGCTGCAGCCTTATACCCACGTTGGTGCTGCTCAAATCGCTCTTCTGCGGTGCAGGTGGTCATACCAACATAATAACACGCCATTCCTGCCAAATGGTTGGGATTGGCTTGCTGGAAACGTTTCACGTTTAGCACGGCATCATCGAGTCGAATCACATAGATCCTCGCACAGGGCCGATCTTCATGTTTCCGAATCCGCTCACGGAAGGATCCAATCTCGACCTCACGGCCATCGACGCAAGCAACCACACTCAATCGGTCTCCAACAATGTGGAAAACTGCGTTCTGCTGGAACTCACGCCCCAATTCTAATAACGAATCCCTCGCAATTCCGCTAACACCATAAGAGTTTTCCTCATGTTGCCAGTCAGTAGCAATCCCCTTGATCCGAAACTTTGGGCACCCCTCTTTGCTAAGGTGCCTTCGCAATCGTCGGTCGGCATCTCGATCACCCTTGAACACTCCAGATGAGTAGGGATTGCAGGCCGTGATGATCCAGAACTCTTCAGGCCAGTCGGCCCCCTCATCCTTGGGAATGAACCATGTTTGAAGGTATTCGGGTAAAATCGGATCACTAGCATTCATCAGCAATGGCGCACAAGTGCCACCGCTTCTAGCCTGCGGACCTCACGAGATCAAGTGCCTCAAGCACTGGCGATATCACTTTCGCGACGCATTCGCCTTGCCTTGGTTCGCGGCGGCTGTCCGATCCACTGGCATTTTGCAAACCTCTCGGTCATACGTCATCAGCCCATTGCACTCGGTCTCAACATCAGTGAGCTGAGTGTAGATGATGGCAGAAAGCCCAGCATTGGCATGCAAATCCCACGCATTCTTGAGCAAGCCTTCGTACGCAGTGATCAATTCCCCCGCGTTCTTGGTGCCCTTGTATCCCCAGTTCTTTTTGCTCCACATGTGACCCTCAACCGGGAGCCCAAGTCCGCCAAACTCTCCCAAGACCGCTGCGCGATTGGCTTCAGGCTTCGGTGACTCAGGACCAGGATAACTGTGTTTATCGATCACATCGCCACAGTTCTTATCCGTGTCGCCACTGGCATTGTTGATGAGTCGTGACGAATCGAGTGCCCTCACGGAAGCAACCAATTCCTCGGTGTCGTGCTGACCCTGCGACTCGTTGAAAACGACCCACATGATGATGGAAGGATGGTTTCCTCGACCTGTCACCATCTTGGCGAGTTCAGACTTGAACTGAGGCTTGTCGATGGGTTGTGGCTTGTCGGTATAAGAATTCACACTCGGCATGTCTTGCCAAACCAACAGACCGAGCTTGTCACACCAATAATACCAGCGCTCAGGCTCAACCTTGATGTGCTTGCGCGTGGCGTTGAATCCAAGGCGCTTGGTCTCTGAAATGTCAAACCGCAGGGCCTCGTCGGTCGGCGCCGTGTAAATGCCATCGGGCCAAAACCCTTGATCCAATGGACCCACTTGAAATACGAACTGACCATTAAGCATCATCCGCGTCACCCCCTTATCGTCTTTTCCCAGAGAAATCTTACGCATCCCGAAGTAGCTCGACACCGAGTCCACCACGGCATCCCCGTCCTTGAGCGTCACCCGAAGATCATAGAGGTGCGGTGATTCAGGCGACCACAACTTGGCTGCTTGCATGGGGATCTTGAGCTCGCTGCCGGCCGTTCCGCTGAGCTTACCGACTTCTTTGCCCCCATCACTGACCACCACCTCGATGGTCCCCTTCCCGCCTGCGGTTAGATGCACACAGGAACCATCCACATCTGGGACCAACTTGATTGCATCGAGGTGATTCTCATTCACCGGCTCTAACCAAACTGTTTGCCAGATTCCAGAGGTCGGGGTGTACATGATGCTGCCCGATTTCAGTTTCTGTTTGCCACGAGCCTGTCCTCCAAGATCCGTCGGATCAAACACCTCGACCTTGATGTCTTGCGGACCATCCGGCTTCAGGGCCTCGGTGATGTCAAAACTGAACCCATCGTATCCGCCGCGATGTATGGGATACTCTTTTCCATTCACGCTGACACTCGTTTCCCAATCGACTGCGCCGAAGTGGAGCAGAACCCGCTTGCCTCGCCAGGGCTTAGGCACCTCAAACTGGCGCTGATACACCATCCGATCCGAATGTTTCATCACCCCCGAGAGGGCTGACTCGATTGGAAATGGCACGAGCACTTTCGACTCCGTCCCATCGGCCAATTTCACATCCCAGAGGCCGTTGAGGTTCATCCAGTCGCTCCGAACCAGTTGCGGGCGTGGGTACTCGGGAAGCGCTTGGCTTGGTGTCACATCTTTCGCCCAACGTGTCATCAACGCTCCCCCTACTGGCTGCCACTCGACCGCCAAAGCGGCCACCATGCATGAAAACCAACTGCCGACCACCACTCCCACCAAATAACCTTTTCGTTCAATGCGCGGTGTCGATGCCATTTTTTGCGTGTTCGTTGTCATTTTGCTGCTCTTGTGGTTGAATTCTCGCGTTGGCACCTCGGTTGAACGGGTGACTCGGGGGGATTCTATCACGGTATTCATGAACTGAATCCCCGCCAGCGACTAAGGAACTGTCGGGGCCGGAACAAA
>CAILVZ010000180.1 GCA_903837825.1 Akkermansiaceae bacterium
CCATGGGCCTCAGCAGTTCTCAGCTGTCGCATGTCAGCATTTATTCCGACGGTGGGGTGACGCTTGCAGGCCAAGCGACGATGTTGAACACCGGTGAGTTGACGGTGGTCCCGGAGTTGCGAGTATTCATTCTCATGGTACCCGGGATTTTTCTGACGGCATCGCGTCGTAGCAGGCGACGTGGCGAGTAGGGTACCTCGCCCTGCAAAACCTAGTGGTCAGTTGATTCCAGTTGATTCGCGAACCTTAGGATATGGTGCAACCCGCTCATGGCTCGATTGTATCGAGTCATGGATCGAGCCACTCGGGCCGAAGGAATTACGGCAAGTTCGTTGCTCCCATGAGGAAGCGGTCGCATTCACGAGCCGCACCGCGGCCTTCGTTGATGGCCCAGACGACGAGCGATTGCCCACGACGGACATCGCCTGCGGCGAAGACTCCAGCGAGGTTGGTGGTGAATGTACCGTGATCCGCTTTGATATTCGACCGAGCATCTGTCTCGAGTGCAAATTTTTCTACGACATCTTTTTCGGGGCCAGTAAAGCCCATCGCGAGAAGTGCGAGCTGACATGGGATCACCCGAAGCGTGCCAGGGACGTCCTGCGGGATGAAGCGCCCTTGGTCGTCTTTTGCCCATTCGATCTCAACGATTTCTAGGCCCGTGAGCTTGCCTGCATCGTCTTTGATGAAGCGCTTGGTCTGCACCAAGTAGTGGCGGGGATCACGGCCTTGGATGGCGGCGGCCTCTTCCTGGCCGTAGTCCATTTTGTAAACCTTGGGCCATTCTGGCCATGGGTTGTTGGCGGCGCGCTTGAGCGGGGGCTGTGGCATGATCTCAAGTTGGATCACGCTTTTGCAACCATGACGCAGGCTGGTGCCAACGCAATCGGTGCCTGTATCGCCACCACCGATGACGACGACATCCTTGCCGGTGGCATTCAGTGCTGGATTGCTGCCATCAAAGTGATGGTCGAGCTGATAGCGGGTGTTGGTGGTGAGGAATTCCATCGCCATGAAGACTCCCTCTGCATCCCGGTTTTCGATGGGGAGGTCGCGTCCTTGGGTGGCACCACAGCAAAGCACGATGGCATCAAAGTCAGCGCGGAGCCGCTCGGTGGTCCACTCGGAATCCTTGCCGACGAACACACCCGTTTTAAATTTGATGCCTTCCTCTTCCATGAGGTTCACGCGACGTTGGACGACAAGTTCCTTATCAAGCTTCATGTTAGGAATGCCATACATGAGGAGTCCGCCGATGCGGTCTTCCCGCTCAAAAACGGTGACGCTATGACCAGCTTGGTTGAGTTGATCGGCGCAAGCAAGTCCCGCAGGACCTGATCCGACAATCGCGATTTTTTTGCCCGTGCGGATGCTTGGGATGCGAGCGGTGACCCAGCCTTCCTCCCAGCCGCGATCGATGATGGCGCACTCGTTGTTTTTGATCGTCACGGCGGGCTCGATCACGCTCAAGACGCACGAGCCCTCGCACGGAGCGGGGCAGACCCGGCCGGTGAACTCTGGGAAATTGTTCGTTTTGTGGAGGCGCTCAAGCGCTTCCTTCCAGCGTCCGCGGTAAATGAGATCGTTCCACTCAGGAATCAGGTTGTTCACGGGGCATCCGCTAGCCATGCCGGAAACCATGTGACCCGTGTGGCAAAATGGTGTACCGCAGTCCATGCAGCGTGAGCCTTGGGCACGTTGTTGTTTTTCGTCCGAATGAATCTTGAACTCGCGCCAGTTCTTGATGCGCTCGAGAGGTGCAGCTTCCGCGTCCGTGACGCGTGTGACTTCCATGAATCCTGTTGGCTTACCCATTTGATCTGAATATTAAATTGAACGGTGTCTAATCGATAGTGTGGTCTATTACTTGCCAGCAGTTGCGGGTGCTTTGAGGCTTTCTTCAAAAGCGGCCATCGCGGCTTCGTCGCCCGTGAGGCCGAGTTCCTCGACCTTTTTGAAGGCTGCTAGCATACGCTCGTAGTCACTTGGTAGGACTTTAAAGAACTTTGGAAGCTCGGCATTCCAATTTTCTAACAAGAACTTCCCGCGTGGTGATCCGGTGTATTCGACATGTTTTTGGATCGTTGATTTCACCGTATCCATGTCGGTATCGCTGCATTCGATGAGGCGATAGAGATTGATCATCTCGTGGTTGAGGCGTTTTTCGAAGAGGCCATCGATGTCATACACGTAGGCCACACCGCCGGACATGCCCGCTGCGAAGTTTCTGCCCGTTTCGCCGAGCACGATGACTTGGCCACCGGTCATGTATTCGCAGCCGTGGTCGCCCACGCCTTCCACAACAGCCGAGGCACCAGAGTTCCGCACGCAGAAGCGTTCACCTGCGATGCCGTTGAAGTAGGCTTCACCACGGGTGGCCCCGTAAAGAGCGACGTTGCCGACGATGATATTCTCCTCTGGCTTGAAGTGTGCGCCTTGGGTTGGATAGATGATCACCTTGGCGCCTGAGAGACCTTTGCCCACGTAGTCGTTGGCGTCTCCCTCAAGGCGGAAGGTCATTCCTGGCGGCGTGAATGCCGCGAATGACTGGCCAGCACTGCCGTTGAACTTCAGTTCGATCGTATCCTCCGGTAAACCTTTGCTGCCGTACTTGCGTGAGATCTCACTGCCCGTGATGGTTCCGACGACGCGGTTCACGTTGATGATGGGCAACTCAACTCTGACCTTCTCGCCTCGCTCGATCGCGGGTTTGCAAAGGGTGAGTAGGTGGGTGTTATCGAGTGCGTCCTTGAGACCATGGTCCTGGGCGATCTGCTGATAGGCGCCGACTTTTTCGCCGACGTCTGGCTTGTGGAAAATGCTCGTAAGATCCACGCCCTTGGCCTTCCAGTGGTCAGTGGCTTCACGGGTGTCGAGGCACTCCACGTGTCCGACCATTTCGTTGATCGTGCGGAATCCAAGTTCGGCCATGATCTCGCGGAGTTCCATGGCGATGAAGGTCATGAAATTGACGACATGCTCAGGCTTGCCCTCAAAGTTCTTTCGGAGTTCTGGATCCTGCGTGGCGATACCGACGGGGCAGGTGTTCTTTTGGCAGACGCGCATCATGAGGCATCCGACGGTGACCAGCGGGGCAGTGGCAAAGCCGTATTCCTCGGCGCCGAGGAGCGTGGCGATCGCGACGTCACGGCCGGTTTTGAGCTGACCGTCGGTTTCCACCACCACACGGCTACGGAGATCATTGAGGAGCAGGATTTGGTTGGTTTCTGCAAGACCAAGCTCCCAAGGGGCGCCGGCATTGTAGATCGAGGACGAGGGTGAAGCACCCGTGCCGCCGTCATGACCTGAGATCAGGATCACGTCTGCATGAGCCTTAGCGACACCTGCTGCGATCGTGCCGACGCCGACCTCGGCCACAAGCTTCACGTTGATGCGAGCGCGGGTGTTGGCATTCTTGAGGTCGTGGATCAATTCGGATAGATCCTCGATCGAATAGATGTCGTGGTGAGGTGGTGGTGAGACCAAGCCCACGCCCGGTGTCGAGTAGCGAGCCTTGGCGATCCATGGATAAACCTTGGGGCCTGGGAGCTCTCCGCCTTCGCCGGGTTTTGCACCTTGCGAAATTTTGATTTGGATCTCGTCTGCATTGACGAGGTACTCACCGGTGACGCCAAAGCGTCCCGAAGCCACTTGCTTGATGGCCGAGCGTTTGCTGTCGCCATTGGGGAGGGGAACGAAGCGTTCTGGATCTTCGCCGCCTTCGCCCGTGTTCGATTTGCCGCCGATGCGGTTCATCGCGATTGCTAGGGTTTCGTGAGCTTCCTGCGAGATCGATCCATACGACATCGCGCCAGTTTTGAAGCGTTTCGTGATCGTTTCGATGGATTCGACTTCGTCGATCGGCACGGGTGGACGATTGCTGCGGAACTTCATCAGGCCGCGAAGCGTTGAGAGGTTCTCACTCTGGTCGTTTACCTTCTTTGCGTATTGTTTGAAGACCTCGTAGCTACCCGTCCGGGTCGATTTTTGGAGGAGGTGGATCGTTTCGGGGTTGAAGAGGTGGAACTCTCCATCGCTGCGCCACTGATAGACGCCGCCGGTGTCAAGTGCAGCCTCTTCCGCCTCGATGTGGCGGTCAGGGAATGCTTGGCGATGGCGGATGAGTGCCTCCTCGGCGACCTCGTCGATGTCCGACCCTTCGCAGCGACTCGAGGTGCCACAGAAATACTTGTTCACGAGATCGGTGGCGAGGCCGATGGTTTCAAAGATCTGTGCGCCACGGTACGAGGCGACCGTTGAGATTCCCATTTTCGCCATCGTCTTCACCACACCCTTGATCGATCCCTTGAGGAAATTGTAAGTAGCCTTCTCCAAGGTGATGTCGATCATTTCGTCTTCGATCATCTTGTGGACGGATTCGAAAACCATGTATGGGTTGATCGCATCTGCGCCGTAGCCGATGAGCGTCGAGAAATGGTGGACTTCGCGGGCTTCTCCGGTTTCGAGGATGATTGAGACCAATGCGCGGGTGCCTTTGCTCACCAGGTAGTGGTGGATTCCACCCATGAGCAGCAGCGTTGGTATCGCTGCGTGATCTTTATCGATGTTGCGATCTGATAGAATGAGGAGATTGCAACCCTCGGCGATGGCTTGATCCGCTGCCGCGCAGACCTTATCGAAGCCTGCGGTTAGACCTTCACCGCCTTGGTCGGCAGGGAAGAGTGCGTCGAGGGTCTTCGCCTTGAATCCATCGAGATTGATCTCGCGCAAGCGAGCGATGGCTTCGTTGTCGATGAGTGGATTATTGAGTCGGATCATCCGGCAGCTCTTCGGGCCGGGATCGAGGATATTTCCTTGGGATCCTAGGAACGTCTCGGTGGATGTCACGAGTTCCTCGCGAATGCAATCGAGTGCAGGATTGGTGACCTGTGCGAAGATTTGTTTGAAATAATGGCAGAGATGCTTCGGCTTGCTTGAGAGCACGGCGAGCGGAGTGTCATTGCCCATCGAAGAAATCGGCTGGGCTCCGGTGGTTGCCGTGGGGCCGAGGAGCATGCGGAGATCCTCGTAGGTGTAGCCGAAGGCGATTTGGCGCTCGACGATGCGGCTTTCTTCGATCGTCTTCGGAGCCTTCGCGGCAGGAAGATCCTTGAGGGTGATTCGGTTTGCTGCGAGCCATTCGCCATAGGGCTTGGCCGAATACACGCGTTTTTTGATTTCTTCGTCCGGCACGATGCGGCCCTCCTTCATGTCCACGAGGAACATTTTACCAGGGCGCAGGCGGCCTTTTTCCACGATCGTCAGTGGGTCGAGATCTGGAACCACGCCGACTTCTGATGCCATGATCACGAGGTCGTCGTCGGTGACATAGTATCGGCTTGGGCGGAGGCCATTTCGGTCTAACACCGCGCCGATTTGTTGTCCGTCGGAGAAAGTGATCGAGGCTGGACCATCCCAAGGTTCCATCATGCAGGCGTGGAATTCGTAGAACGCCTTTTTCTCTTCATCCATGAAGGTGTGATGTTCCCATGGTTCTGGGATCATCATCATCATTGCATGCACGAGGTCATAGCCACCATAGTGCATGAACTCGAGCGCGTTGTCGAAGCGGGCCGAGTCCGATCCATCTTCGTTGATCACGGGGAAAATGTTTTCGATTTCCGTGCCGAAAAGGTCGGACTTGCAGAGTGCCTGCCGAGCTTTCATGAAGTTGGCATTGCCCATGACCGTGTTGATCTCGCCGTTGTGGGCGATGAAGCGGTTCGGGTGAGCGCGCGACCAGCTTGGGAACGTGTTGGTCGAGAAGCGGGTGTGCATCAGTGCCAAGGCCGATTCATAGTCAGAATCGTAGAGGTCTGGAAAATACTCCGAGAGCTGGCAAGGCGTGAGCATGCCCTTGTAGATCATCGTGCGGGCGGATAGGCCCGTGACGTAGTGGTAGTCCGCGCCTGGGAATGAGTTGCCTTTGTTGCCGTGAACGTCGCGGAATTGATTGGGCACCTCGTTGTTTCGGATCCATGCGCCCACGCGCTTGCGGATCACGTAGAGTTTGCGCTCAAACTCCATCGGGTCGGTGATGTCGGCACTTTTCCCGATGAACACCTGCTTGATCACCGGCTCATAGCGCCCGGAGGTCTTGCCGAGGATTTCACTTTTCACGGGAACGGTGCGCCAACCGAGGAATTTCTGGCCTTCGTCGCGGATGACGAGTTCGAAGACCTGCATGGCGACCTCGCGGACGGCGGCCTCGGGCGAGAAGAAGACGCAACCTGAGCCGTAATCGCCCTCGGGTGGTAGCTCGATTCCCTTCGCGGCCATTTCCCGGCGGAGGAATTTGTCAGGCATTTGGGTGAAAATCCCTGCGCCATCTCCGGTGGCTGGGTCTGAGCCACTCGCGCCGCGGTGGTCCATTTGGTTGTTCATCGTGAGGGTTTTCACGATGATGTCGTGCGAGCGCTTGCCTTTGAGGTGAGCGATGAAGCCGACGCCGCAGGCGTCCTTTTCGCGCGATGGATGCCAAAGGCCTTGTGGTTCAGGCCAGCCAAATGGAGATTTCTGCGATGAAGGCATGGAATTAGTGAAGGAGATGATTTAGATTAAGGGTGCCGCAGCGCTGCGCAAGGCGGAGAATTGGCAAATCAGGCAGTTTAGAATTTGGTGGCTCCTACCAAGGAAACTTCCGATTTTAGCGGAAAATTCAATGGTGGTGGAAGAAACGGGCGGAAATCTGCGTATCAACTGACGAGCTGTCAAGACTCTGGGTAACTTAAGCAACATCTGTGCCGTATCTGGGTGATTAACACGGGTGGTTGGTGCTGAATTGCTTGTGGGTGCGTTGCACGTGGTGGGTGTCGCGATTTTCTCAAAGTGGTCCATGGAGTCACTCCGATTTTGGCGGGGCTTGTATGTCCGCAGGAACCGGGAGGGAATGGACTTTGAAGTTCGGGTCCTTCGCAGGATCGCCGTAGGGAGCCGCGATGAACCGATCTGCGAATTGACTGAGGTGGCTTTTCCATGCATCCAGCGTGGTGATGTCCTTTTGGCCTTCCCAGCCGAAGCCAGAAAACCACCGGATGTGGCCGCTAGCGTCAGTCCGAGCGAAGCAAAATGCTTGGGATTGGCCCTTGGCATCGGTGTGAGATTCCATTTTTACCACTCGGGAGGGATCCATCACGACACCCGTGCCGAGACCTTGCCCCTCAAAGTTTTCCCAAACGAGCATGGTGCCTGATTTAGGTGAGAAAACGGGGGAGGAGCCTTTGACCTGAGGCGCGAGGCCGATCGCGATCTCAAGGTTGGCGGCGGGTTTGCCATCGAGCGTGAAGCGGGAATCGGATTGAAAGAGATGCTGCCCCATGATGAGGGTGATGCGCTTGGTTTCTCTGAGGATTTGTCCGTTGATCTGACTGGCATAGTCGAGTTCAAAGGCAACCCGCTGCGGCGTGTCTTCAACCATTCGGTGGGCGATGAACGTGTCGGAGTCATAAAATTCGCCCTTTACCACGACCGAGAGCCCACCGCATCCACGCGTGTCGCCGACTTTGAACGCA
>CAILVZ010000181.1 GCA_903837825.1 Akkermansiaceae bacterium
CAGCATCCAGCCTTCGAGAGACTTGATTCGGTTTCTTGTTTCCAGCGTGTGCCGAGCGCTGGAATTCTCAAACGAGGCCGGCATGGGTGCGGCTTGCCAACCCTCATGATTCTTGATCAATGCGACGGCAAAAACTTTCGCACGGTTGGGATCGAGGTCGCAGACTGGGTGGATGAGAGCGGCTGCGAGGTCATGCTCTACTTTGACGGCGGCAACTTGCAGTGGCTCACTACCGAGGTCGCGTTTCAGTTGGCGCCATCGAAGGAGGATGATTTCCTTTTTTTTGTCGGTGGTTTGTTTGCTGACGGCGGAGGGATCGCCCTCTGCACTTATGTAAAACCTCTCGGTTTGACGCAAATTCTCGAGGAATGCGATCGCGCAGCGCCCCGGATCGTCGATCGCGGAGAGCCCTACGACCATGGTCGATAGCCAAAGGATGAAGAAGGGCTTCACGCGGGAGATTCTGACTCGATTGCGGAGCCTGAGAAAGCGAAGAATTTACCGTTTTGCGCGTAATTTTCCCATGTTGGTGTAAATTGCGATTTCTCAGCCACTTCCCTTGACGGCGCCCCCACTTCGGCAAGATGCTGTGTCCGCGATGAACGATACCACACGCCCCTTTTCCAGTCCCATGCTTGACGGCCCAGACCGCGCACCAAGCCGTGCGATGCTTTATGCCGTTGGCTTTGAAAAAGAAGATTTTGCCAAGCCGCAGATCGGCATCGCATCGACTTGGAGCCAAGTCACGCCTTGCAACGTCCACATTGACAAGCTGGCGATCGAATCCTCCAAGGGCGTGAATGCCGCTGGGGGTAAGGGGATTATTTTCAACACCATTACCATCTCGGATGGGATCTCGATGGGCACTGAGGGGATGAAATATTCACTGGTGTCCCGCGAGGTCATTGCGGATTCGATCGAGACGGTGGTCGGCTGTGAAGGCATGGATGGGTTCGTCGCGATCGGCGGGTGCGATAAAAACATGCCTGGTTGCCTCATGGCCATGGCGCGGATGAACCGGCCTTCGGTTTTTGTTTATGGTGGAACGATTCTTCCTGGTTGCGCCACGATCAAAGGAGAGAAGAAAGACCTCGATATCGTTTCGGTTTTCGAGGCAGTCGGCAAACATGCCAATGGTGAGTACACGGACGAAGAGCTTGAGACAGTTGAATCCTGTGCCATCCCGGGTGCCGGATCGTGCGGTGGCATGTATACCGCAAACACCATGGCCAGTGCCATCGAGGCCCTCGGAATGTCCTTGCCTAACAGCTCTGCACAAAACGCGATTTCTGATGATAAAATGCGCGATTGTTTCGATGCGGGGGCAGCGGTACTTAATCTCATTCGCTTAGGCATTCGTCCACGTGACATCCTCACCCGCGAGGCCTTCGAGAACGCAATTACCGTGTTGATTGCACTTGGTGGTTCGACCAATGCCGCGCTTCACATTCCAGCCATTGCTCACTCGGCGGGTATTGATATCACCATCGACGACTTTGAACGGATCGGTAAAAGGGTTCCAGTTTTGGCTGACCTCAAGCCTTCGGGCAGATTTGCCATGTCGGACCTCGTCGCGATTGGGGGGACTGTCCCCCTGATGAAAATTCTGCTAGATGGTGGCTTATTGCATGGTGACTGCATGACGGTGACGGGACGCACCATGCGCGAAAACATCGAAAAATTCTGCACTCCCTATCCCGAAGGGCAGGAGATCATCCGGCCGCTTAGTAACCCGATTAAGAAAGACAGTCATCTTCGAGTGCTTTATGGAAACTTGGCGGAAGGTGGGGCTGTCGCAAAAATTTCGGGCAAGGAAGGTGAGCTCTTCACAGGTAAGGCTCGCGTTTTCAACTCTGAGGACGAGGCGATGAAGGCGATCCTTGGCAAGTCGATCGTCAAGGGTGATGTCATCGTCATCCGCTTGGAGGGACCAAAGGGAGGACCAGGCATGCGCGAGATGTTAGGGCCCACCAGTGCGGTGATGGGCATGGGCTTGGGCAAGGAGGTCGCATTGATCACCGACGGCCGATTCTCGGGAGGCAGTCATGGGTTTGTGGTGGGGCACATTACACCGGAAGCCTTCATGGGCGGGACGATTGGGTTACTGGAAGAGGGGGATCTCATTACGATTGATGCGGTTGCGAACCGCATTGATGTGAATCTTTCCTCAGAAGAAATTTCAAGGCGGAAAGCATCATGGGTGCAACCCGCTCCACGCTATGCGCATGGAGTACTTGCCAAGTATGCCAAATTGGTTTCCACCGCGAGCGAAGGCGCAGTGACTGACAAATACCTATGAATCGAGCCCTTTGGGGTGCCGAGTGGGTTAGGCGAGCTGGAACTCGCCATCGTCGTCGATGCCGTGCCAGCCGAGGCGGTTGAATGCGCGGAAGATTGAGGTGACGGGCTCGCCCTCTTCCTCGTTCTCGGCGTGCTCAATGGTGGCAGTGCTGCTCAAGCCGTGGTTACACTCGATGCTGATCACCGTGTTGTAAGAGTCTAGGTAGATCCAGTCGCCCCAAGCCTTGGCTTCGTGGCGTGGTTCGAAATGTTCTTTGCGCAGAGATGCGAGAATCTCAGCGATGGTGCTTGGTGCTGCGGATTCTGGCAAGCGTATGAGTGTTTCCATGGGAGGTGTTTGAGACTGGGCTGAGAAGTTGGACCTGTGTGCAAGACGTTAAGGGGTCTTGCTTGGTGAGTCGAGGATAGTTAGTGAAATCGAGTGCAAAGATGACGTAACCGAACGAGTCTATGAAAATCTAATATTTGTTAGATTTTCACTGCGTGAGGTGATTCACGCATGGGATCGGGAGTCTGGCAAGCGGTGAAGCTTTGATCAATGCGCCATCGGGTTGTCGCCTGATGCTTCGCCAAGACTTGCGAGATTGTCTGGCAGGAACTTCTTGAAGCGAGTTTTGTCGATGGCCTTCATGTAGGCCTCTTCCGGCGAGATCATTCCTTCACGGAGTTTTGACCAAATCGATTCATCCATGAACTGCATGCCTTCATTTTTGCCGCCGGTGATCACGTCGTAAAGTTTTTGCGTCGCGCCCTCCCGGATGATTGCGGAAACGGCTGGGGTAGCGAACATGATTTCATGGACGGCAGTACGGCCTGGTTTGTCCACGCGTTTGCAGAGGAGCTGTGCGACCACACCACGGAGTGAAGCTGCGAGCATGGTGCGTACTTGTGACTGTTGGTTTGCTGGGAAAACGTCAACGATCCGGTCGACGGTTTTGCGGGCATTGTTCGTGTGGAGTGTTCCGAAGACCAGCAAGCCGGTTTCGGCAGCTGTCAGCGCAAGGGAGATTGTCTCGAGATCGCGCATCTCTCCCACCAGCACGATGTCTGAGTCCTCACGAAGTGCGGCGCGGAGACCGTCGGCAAACGACGGGGTTTGGATGGGGACTTCGCGTTGAGTGATGATCGACCGCTTGTTGCGGTGGACAAATTCGATGGGTTCTTCAACGGTGATGATGTGACGGTTGAAGTTGATGTTGATGTAATCTAACAGCGCTGCGAGCGTGGTGGATTTGCCAGAACCCGTAGGTCCCGTGACGAGCACCAACCCAGACCGCATGTGGCCGAATTCCTTCACCGCTTCTGGCACCCCTAGGCTCTCGAGTGATGCAATCTCGGTCGGGATTAAGCGGAAGACCGCGGCAAGACCGTTTTGTTGTTTGAGGTAGTTGCAGCGGAAGCGTGAATCTTCATCCATCTCATAGGCGAAGTCGAGGTCGCCACCTTCAAGATAGTTTTGGAACGCCTGGGCATCACAAATTTCAGCGAGCAGGTTTTGGAAGCTTTCACCATGCAGGACCTCCTGATCTGGGATGGGAGTGACCGCGCCATGGACGCGAACCTTCGGGACTTGGCCCTCGGAGAGGTGGAGGTCTGAGCCCTTGCAGCTGATGAGGTAGCGGAAAAATGAATCAATCTTGGCCATTGGAAAATGATGAGAACGGAATGGAGAAATGCGCCCGTGGGATCGGTTGGTGAATCGTCATTAAAGAATCAGGACTCGAAGAAGGCCTTCATCTGGTTTTTGTCATCGGAACGGAAGAGCGCTTCGTCGCGCGAAATAATTCCCTTGGAGTAGAGTTGGCGGAGGGATTCGTCCATGGTGATCATTCCGACGTTTTTGCCGGTTTGCATGACCCCTGGGAGCATGTACGTTTTGCCTTCGCGAATGCAGTTTGCGACGGCTGGAGTGTTCACGAGAAGTTCGAGCGAGAGCACGCGTCCATTTCCGTCGGCGCGTGGGATCAACTGTTGGGAAAGGATTCCGCGGAGCGACTCGGAGACCATGATGCGGATCTGCTCGCGTTGGTCCGTCGGGAATACGTCGAGGACGCGGTCAAGGGTTCGTGGTGCGTTTCCGGTGTGGAGCGTGCCAAGGACCAAGTGACCTGTCTCTGCCGCTGTGAGGGCGAGCTGGATCGTTTCTAGGTCCCGCATTTCTCCCACCATGATCACGTCTGGATCTTCCCGAAGGGCGCCGCGGAGCGCTCTAGCGAATGATTCCGTGTGCTTGTGGACCTCGCGTTGGTTGACGTGGCAGCCTTTAGACTCGAAAACGTATTCGATCGGATCTTCGAGGGTGAGGATGTGGTCTTCGCGGTCGCGGTTGATGAAGTCGACCAGTGCGGCAAGGGTGGTGGATTTCCCAGATCCAACAGAGCCGGTGACGAGAACGAGTCCGTTCTGATACCTCGTGAGGGGCAGAATGTGCTCGAGAGGGAGTCCGATGTCCTCGATCGACTTGATCTTCTCATTGATGATCCGGAAGGCCATGTCGTAGCCGAGACGTTGCTTCACCACCGATGCGCGGTAGCGACCATTCGTTGAAGAGTAGGCGAAGTCGATGTCTCCATGTTTCTGGAGGCGATCCCACTCGGTGGGGCCAAGGAAGGACTTGGCGAGGCGCTCGGTGTCTGCGGGCGTTAATGGATGGTGGTCGGGCCAGATGGGTGAAAGTTGGCCGAAGCGACGCCATGCGGGTGGATAGGCGGTCGGGAGGTGGAGATCGGAGCAATCGTAATCGCGGCCGAGTTGGAGGTATTGATCGACGTGATCGAGAACCTTGTGTGCAGACATGGAATGGATTAAATTAGAACGTTTTCGGTGATGGAGAATTGTTAGAGCTCTTCGATCTAACAGGAGATCCCGCTTGAGTGCGTGCGAGGTACTGCTTCAATTGGTTCGTGAGCCATACCTTCGCAAGCGGGCGGACGGCGGAGAAAGTGATGCCTAGAAGCGTCAGTGGCAAGCCGCGGTGTGATTTTTTCTCAAGTGCGGGTTTACGGCGAAAAACCATGCTGGCCGTTAGGCCGGAGGCAAGTGAGCCAACAAGCCAACCAGCGGGGTGGTTCTTGAGCGAATCTCGGATTCTTGCAGGCACGTCAAGCCGATGCTTGAGCGTATTCATCTCATGCCCGAGCGAGCAGCGTGCGGATTCGCTGAGGCGGATCAGTTGCTCGATTTCTGGGTTTTGTCGCAGTTTTCGATCCATTCGCGGTCTTTTTTAAATTCAGCACGGGTGGCAGAGAAGCTGGGGGAGCGGGATGGTGCCGCCAAGCGGGAAAAGATTAGGGCTCCAAGCAGGTGAAAGATGGCCGCGCCAAGGGTAATGAGGCTCCATGGGCGACCAGTGAAATCCGCAATCAATGCGATGGAGCCGACGAGGAAGAGTGCCCAAGCAAAGAAAATCAAGCAACTGGTGATCAACATCATCGCTGTGCGACGGATCGTCCCTTTGGCGAACTCTTTGGACTCGATCTCAATGATGGCAAGTCGCGAAGCCACAAGGGCCATGATGGCTGCTCGCCAACTCATGGGATTGGGTGGTGCATCGTGTCTTGTGCCCGCAATCCCCCCCAGTGGTGGAATGGGCTCATGGTTCGATTCTGGACTCATTCGATCGTTAGGGAGCCTAGCGGGGAATGGGAAATATCCCTCAGCGGCGGACGATCAGTCCGAGGAGAAACCCAGCGCCGAGAGCGCCAAGGACACATTTCGTTGGGTTTTGGCGGATGTAGTCCTCGGCGGTGAGGTGGAGTTCCTTGGCTTTCACGCGGGTGTCTTGCCATTGCTCTGAAGCGGATTCTTTGAAATGAAGCGCTTTTTCTGCAGCGGTTTCCCGAAGGTGGTGCGCGGACTCGACGGCACGTTCTTTAAGCGCTGCGGCTTTTTCCTCTGCGGAATGGACGAGCGTGCGTGCCTTTTCGCCAGCGGCCATTCGGAGATCGTTGGCGGCCTGTGCTACGGAGGGGGCAGGCTCGTATCCCACTTCAGGCTCAAGGCTGCTCATATTGGAAAAGGTGTTGGACATGGCGTTTTGCTTTCGTTTCTGACGAACCTTCATGATTCATCTGCGCGGCCCAGAAACTAGTCCTTTTGAGGGCTGGGTGCAAGGCGTGAATTGCAAAATATCGGGTTAGCCCAGGCTACTCTGTGGAGGGAGGTGGGGTGCCCTTGAGTGGTGCTTGCAGAATTCCATTGAGATTCTCTGGCGGCGTGCTGAAGGCGGTTGTCTCCCAAACGGGCGCGCTGAGCGGGCCGCTGCCATGGAATTGGAAGAGCCCAGTGATCGGGCGGAGCGGAAGCGTAAGCACTGCCAGCAAACCACGGGCATTCATCCGCATGTTCATGTCAACCGACCATTCTTGGAGGTTGATCGAGCCGTCGCCGACGAATTTGAGCGAGTTGGTGGAGGTTTGGAAATCATTGCTCTTCAGAATGCCATTTTCGATTTTGAACGTGAACGAGGCGTCTTTTGCTCGTTGGAACCCGATGCTTTCGTCGTTCAGGACGCCGCCGAGGACGCCACCAATCAGGGGGGTCAAGGGACCAAAGATCGGTACCGAGAACAACTCGGCGTTTTTGATGCTGACGTTGCCATCGCCCCCCATCGATTCGACTTTGCCATTGGTCAGAGAAAAGTCGATTTTACCTGTGCTATCGCCTCCGCCTTTCACTTTGAAGCCGTAGGTGGTCGCCAAGTTCGCGATGGAGAGGTTCGTCCAGTCGATTTGCCCTTCGAGCTTGTCGTTGCCGAGGTATTCGCAATTGGCATTCACCGAGCCATCGAACGCGTTGAGCTTGAGGTGATGGACACCCACCTTTGCGCCGCGGATTGCCACTTGGCCTTGGGGTTGGCCGAGGGTGATGTTCTCGCCGAGAAATTTGTAATCGGCTGGATCTTCGGAGCGGAACGAAACATCCAAGCGCGTGCGCCCCTGCGGAGTGACATCGACCACGCCTGAGCCTTTCAGTTCGGGTGGGCGGTGGAATCGATATTGTTCCAATGAGTCAGCAACTGCGGGTGCAAAAAACCGGATCAGCGGAGCGGCCCAAATGGTTCCACGGACATCTTCGACCTGCACGGATTTGCTCTCATCCACGTAGCGAATTCTCCCGATCTTCGCGGTGCCTGTTTCAGGTCCGCCGAATGCCTCCCTTAGCGGGTATTTTGAATAATTGAAGACAACGGTGCCCGAGTGGAAATCGAGCTCATGGTGGTTGAGCGAAAACTTGCAGTTGGCAGAATTCACCGGGACCCCCTTGTAATCGAGGTTTTTAATCGCGCCACTCCCAGTATAAGCCCAGGCAAAGCGGTCCGTGATGTCAAAGTTGCCTTTGAGCGAAACATCGACCGAGGCGCCATCCCTCTCGCTGAAGTCATTGAGAACGATCTCTAACGGTTGGCCGACAAAGAAGGGACGATAGACTGGAACGGGAAGTGTGGTGTGGAGCTCGAGACGGACGAGAGGTAGTTCAATCATGGCCTTGCCCGTGGCCGCGCCATCTGGCCTGACCAAGCGGAGATCTCGTAGGAAAAGCTTTTTTTCGTTCCATGAGATGCTGGTTTCCACTCGATCAAAAGGCATGTCCTTAATTCTAACAGAATCGCAGCGGGCATGTCCGGTCATTCGCGTTTCTAGCAGGTTTCGATCATTGAACCGGAAGTTGCCCTCTGCTTCTAGTATTTGCTTTTTAGCCGTGAAGGCTTTGGTCAAGGTTGGTAAACCGACCCATGCGTTGAGTAGGTGAGGGATTTCCAGTGACGAGGTGATGTCAAAACGCCCCTCGCGCTGAGCGAGGTTGTAGTCGACGTGGGCATCGAGTGACCCCTGCGAATCGGTGGCATGGATCGAGCTCACCGTTAGCAGGTTTCCAGTCATGCTCGCATTGGCCGTGATGAGATCAAGAACGTGGTCATTTTTTTCCACATGATTGCCCTTCAGCATGATCCTCGCGTTTAAAGTCGAACTGTCGCTGAGATCGCCCTCGAGTGAGATCTGAACCAGTGGCGGGTGGGCACGGTCGAAGCTCCACTTCTCAAGTTCCTTGACGATGTGGGCGAGAAGGATTTGGCGCTTTCCTGCCCCATTGTCGTCGGCGGAGGGTTGGGCCTTCTGCTGATAGATTAGGTTGGCATTGAGAGCCACCTCGATCCCAGCGATTTTGCCATGGACGTTGCGGGCTTGGAATCGCCGGTTGCCCGACATTAGAATGGTGCCGTTAGCCTCCGTGATATCGAGGGTTTTCGATGAGGGATCATCTGGTTCGATGGGCCAGAAAAGTCGTGCGTGATCGAGTTCGACTTTATTGAGACGAACGACGCCGCGGGCGAGTTGCGGTTGATCGAAGTCGAGGATCAATCGTTCGAGTCGGGAGATCTCACGGGTGTGATCGCTTGAGGAATAGACACGAACTTCAGAAGCGATGACCCCCTGGAACGGAGAAAAGCGCAGTCCACCGATTTTGATGTGAAACCCTTGGTTTGCCACGGTTTGTTCGATGGCGGCGCGCCAAGATTCTGGCAGTCCCGTATGATTAGCCCACCACAGCATGACGAGCACGACGATCCCCGCCACGACTGCTATTAGCAGGGCCAACGTGCGAAGATTGCGGGCAAGGTGAAGGCGGTACATGAAAAACTGCGGCAGAGGCTAAGGCCGCTGGTTTCGAAATGCAACTCAGGGGATGATGCCAGATTCACGAAACGAATAGTAGCCAGAGCGGCCCGGCGAGGGTCTGCCGATGATCACATGGTCGAGGAAGCTGATTTGCATGAGGGTTGCGGAATCCACGAGGCGGCGTGTCACTGATTCGTCGGCCCGGCTTGGGCTGCAATCGCCAGAAGGGTGATTGTGGATGAGAATAAATCCATAGGCACCGCGGGTGATCACTGGCCGGAGGATTTCACGAGGGTGGGCGCTGGACTCGCTCACCGTACCCACCGAGACGACCGTAGTCCCGAGGTGACGAAGCCGTGTATCCACCGTTGCGACGACCACTTGTTCTTGGGTTAGGTGGCCAAGTTGTGGGGCAAAATATTGATAAATTCGCTCTGGCCGGTCCAGGGGGGCACCCTGGAGTTGTTCCCGAGCGACACGCGCACCGAGCTCGAATGCGGCGGCGAGTTTTGATGCCTTCGCGAGGCCCAGACCTTTTTCCTTGGCTAGCTCGGTAACGGGTATTCCACCAAGCGCGCCCAGCGAGCCATATTTGGCAATCACATCGCGGCCAATGTCGATGGCGCTGCGGCCCTGAGTGCCTGTGGATATGAAGAGAGACATCAATTCGGCATTATCCAATGCGGAGGGCCCGAGCAGGGCGAGCTTTTCGCGTGGCCGCTGGTCGTTGGGCAAATCTTGAATCCGCAAGTTGCTCATGGTCTGGGAGGTCGAATGTTGGATGCATGCTCGGCTAAGTGAGTTCATTTGAACATCATCAAGGAAGAATGCTGGGTTGGCAAGGCCGGCTGTGCCATGCGAAGAATATTTTTCTGTGTCGATCGCCGAAGAAATCGATTTATGCTTCGGTATGGGTTGGGTGTTCTTTTTCGATGGCGAATGTGCATTTTGTTCACGGACGGTGCAATGGGTCTCTTGGGCGGATCGGCACCGGCGACTGGTGTTTGAGCCACTGCAAGGTGAGTTCGCAGAGAGCTTGGGGTTTTCTGATTATGCGTCACCGGATGGGGGGACGATCGTGCTCATGCGCGAGTCCGATCGTCGTGCATTTGTGCGCTCGGATGCATTGATCGAGCTTGCTCGCATTCTTGGTGGGGGGTGGCGGTTCTTCGTGCTTGCTCGCTTCATCCCGCAGCGGATGAGGGACGGTGCCTACGATTGGATTGCGAGAAATCGTTTTCGTTTGATGGGCAAATCGCACGCTTGCCAAGTCCCTAAGTGAGATTGGCGCGCCGGTTGAATCGATCTTCTCTACGATTGCAATCGTGGCGATGACTCGCTAATTTCAGTTATGCCTATTGAGCCCATCACTTTCACGCCGCTCTACATGGAGCGCGTTTGGGGTGGTCGCCAGCTCGAATCCGTATACGGGCGCCAGCTTCCTCATCCTTCGCAGCCATTCGGTGAATCATGGGAAATCGTCGACCGCGCGGGTGAGCAATCGATCGTCGATCAAGGAACATTCGCAGGTTACTCTATTCACGATCTCTGGTCGCACCATCGCGAGGAGGTTTTTGGAGCTGGGTACCACGACCATCCACGGTTTCCCATTTTGATTAAGGTGCTGGATGCTCGGGATGATCTCTCGATCCAAGTGCATCCCCCAGTCGAGCTGGCTGCTGGACTGGGGGGGGAGCCTAAGACGGAGATGTGGTTCATTGCCGACTGCGACCCGGGTGCCAAACTTTACGTTGGACTTAAGAAGGGGGTCACCCGAGCGGACTTTGAACATGCCATCGCCGATGGATCGGTTGCCGCTTGCGTGCACGCGATCACGCCGGAGGCTGGAGACTCTATCTTTATCGCGTCTGGCCGACTGCATGCGATCGGGGCTGGATTTCTCATCCATGAGATTCAGCAGAACTCAGACACGACCTACCGCGTGTTTGATTGGAATCGCGTCGGACTCGACGGCAAACCGAGGGATCTCCACGTCGCTGAGTCGCTCGCGAGTATCGACTTCACGGATTTTGAACCCACCATGGATTCACCCGTTGGGGAGACATTGGCTGCTTGCCCATATTTCAAGACCGACAGAAGAATGTTAGATTCTGGCGCGAGCATTGGGAATCCCGAAGCAGGAAGGTTTTCCATTCTCTCAGTGGTCGATGGCGCCTTGCAGAGCGCGGGTGGTCGGCAATTTGAAAAGGGAAGTTTCCTGTTGTTGCCACGGGACGCCGCCCCGCTCATCGCGTTGACTCGGTCAACGGTTTTGCAGGTCACTCTTCCAGAGTGATGGGTAGTCTAGTCTGTTGCTGAAACGCGACATTGATTTTGCTAGACTGCAAGAGGCTGGTTCGCGCGGATATGCTTTAAAAGTGCTGAAAACAGCACGAAGGGATCGATGGGCTTTGTGATGTGTTCGTCCATGCCAGCTGCTAGGCTTTTCTCTGCCTCACCATGAATGGCGTGTGCGGTGATCGCGAGGATCGGCAAGCGGTTGAATCGACCATCTGCGCGGATGCGTTTTGTTGCAGTGAGGCCGTCCATGTGAGGCATTTGGATATCCATCAGCACCGCATCGAAATGCTGCTGGTCGAGGAAATCGAGCGCCTCGAACCCGTGATGTGCGACACTCACCTTGATGCCTACCTCCGCCAAAATCTCCTTGGCGAGATCGATGTTCAATTCGTTGTCTTCCACAAGTAAGATCGAGGTGCCATTCAACGCGGCTCGAAATTCCATGAAGTCTTCTCTTTTTTGCGGTGGTGGGAAAGCCAATAGATCCGTGAAGGAACCATTAGGGTTTGTGGTAATCATTGATTCGACCTGATTAAAATCCACTGTGACGGAAAATTCGGATCCGATGCCGAAGGTGCTTTTTGCATCTATGGAGCCATGCATCAGTCGGACAATGTGGTTGCAAATGGTTAGGCCCAAACCCGTCCCCCCAAAGCTACGGGTCGTTGAGACGTCTGCTTGTTCAAAGGGCGCGAAAATCCGGCCAAGCTGTGCAGGAGTCATTCCGATGCCAGTGTCTGTAACGTCAATCCGGATTGTGCAGGTTTTTAAAGAACTTGAAACGAGAAGTGCATGAATGTGGATCTCGCCATTATCGGTGAATTTCGCCGCGTTGTCTGCGAGATTCATTAAAACCTGCCGAAGACGAAATCCGTCACCCTCCAAGCTCAGTGGAATCTGATCATCGATTCGGGTGATGAATTGAATATCTTTTGACATCTTACCATTGAGGCTGATGGTATCGGCGACCTCTTCAATGATTTCTCTAAGTGAAAATGGCACCGACTCTAAGTGAACCTTTCCCGCCTCAATCTTGGTTAGATCAAGGATGTCGTCGATCACTTGTAAGAGAACATCCGCCGACTTGGCAATCTTTTCGACGTAGCTGTTCTGTTTCTGATCCAACGATGTTTTTTGGAGCAAGCGGCTCAGCCCGATGATCGCGTTCATGGGAGTCCTGATTTCGTGTGACATGTTCGCAAGAAACTCGGACTTGGACTTGTTGGCCACTTCCGCCAGCTCACGCAAGATGATCATCTGGTCATAGCGTTCCTTGAGCTCGACGTTTTTCTCCTGGACATGGTCCAGTTGTCTTCCAGCAAACATGGCAACCAATCCTAGGAAAAAAGGTGCGGTTTCGATAATCCAATGGAGATAGGACTCACGTCCAAAGAGGAGATCCCAGCTCAGTGGGTAATGTCTCCAGTGGATGTCGAGATAGACGGCAATCATCGGAAATACCAAGCCAAACGCAGTTCCATAGAGAGCGAATCTTGCTTGTGCCGTCTTAAAGAAGCGTGTCTTTGTCATCAGGTATTGCGTTCGTTATGCGGATGATTGGCTCAGCGATTGATTGGAGATCATCCATCGATCTTGGAAAGTCTGGGAACCGATTCGAACATCATCGGCTTGCCGATGTAGCCGGATACAAACGGAATTGATGTCGCTTGGTGGATTTCTTCTGGATCGAGCGTTGAGGAGAGAAGGTAAATGCGGATTTGTTCCAACCGCGCTGGGATCGTCTGAATCAGCAGTTCAAGGGTTTCAATTCCACTCAAGATGGGCATCCGAATATCGATTAGGAGAAGATCGATTTTTTCGTCAGGATTCTGGTTCAGATAGTTCATGAGTTCCTTGCCAGACTGAAACACTTCGATGCTGGCAGCAGGAATCACTCGCTCGAGGACTTCGCTGTGGAGCATGTTGAAGACGTCGTCATCATCGACCAAGAGGATTCGATTCATGGGTTAGTTTGCGTATGTAACGGTTAACTTGATCGATTACTAGAATTCCCATTTCAGAACTTAGCAATATCCAACCTAGATTCCCGCCTATGCTTGACAAGAACTTTCTGCAATGATGCCTGCCAACTGTCGTTGCTAGAAGATCGCGAGGATCTGCTGGGTCACGTCGTCTAGGGAACCGCCGCTTGGGATCACGCGGGTAAAGGATTCGCCTTGGAGTGATAGGAAGATTTCACGGCAACGAGCGAGGCTGTCGCGCTGCTCGAACTCATTGGCAGTGTCGCCGCGGGAACAGATGCGTGCGAGAGCGGAATCCACATCAAGGTCGAGGATGATGAGTCGGTCAGGGGGTGGGGCGAATTCCTCGTTTTTTCTTCGGATCTCTGCGGGGTCAAATCCACGCACGCCTTGATAGGCCATGGTCGAGAAGTAGTAGCGGTCTAGAATGACCACTTTGCCAGCCGCGAGCGCAGGCAGGATCAATTCGTCGACATGTTGGCGGCGGTCCTTGAGGAAGTAATCCAACTCGTCTTGAGGAGAGAGTCGGCCTGTGGCAGCGGATTCGCGGAGTTTCTTTCCCCAAGGTTGATCGGTCGGTTCGCGGCTCAAAACGACCTCTCGGCCATGGGCTGTGAACCATTCCCCAAGCCGTTTTGCTTGGGTAGATTTTCCTGTTCCGTCGATTCCTTCGATGACGATGAAGAGTCCTTGGGGCATGCGCTTAGAGGTAGCGGGATTCGAGGTGGGCAATGTAGGCAGCGGTTGTCGGTGGACTCCCTGTGGCTTGGCGAATGAGGTCGGCGGGATCGAGGGTGCCGCCATGGGCGTGAATCGACTTGCGAAGCCAGTCTAACAACGGAAGGTAGTTGGCCTTTTGGATGCCGGATGCAACTGCCGGGTCGTTTTGCGCAGCAGCAAAGAGTTGAGCGGAATTGATGTTGCCCAGCGTGTAGGTTGGGAAGTAGCCAAGGCCGCCCATCCCCCAGTGGATGTCTTGCAAGCACCCATGGCGGTCGTCCTCCGGTGCAAACCCGAACAGCTCGCGGAAGCCGTCGTTCCAAGCACCGGGAACCTCAGCAACCTTGAGGTCGCCATTGAGCATCCTGCGCTCGATGTTGAAGCGGAGCAGGATGTGGAGGTCATAGGTCGCTTCATCGGCTTCGACCCGGATCGGAGAAAACTCGGCGCGCCACAGGTAGTTGAGGAAACGTTCCAATGGAAATGAAGCAAGCTGTGGGAAGCATTCTTGTGCGACCGGGTACCATTTTTCCCAGAATCCCTGTGACCGGCCGACATGATTTTCCCACAGGCGGGATTGCGATTCGTGGATACCAAGCGACAGCGGGCTTCCAGACGGGAGTCCGTAGTCGGCATCGGGAAGACCTTGTTCATAAAGCCCGTGTCCCGCTTCGTGGAGCACCCCAAAGAGTGAAGAGGTGAAATCCGATTCCATGTAGCGGGTGGTTAGACGGACGTCGCGCGGACCGAGCGTGGTGCAGAAGGGGTGATTGGTGGTATCGATTCTGCCGGCGCGAAAATCAAATCCGATCGATTCCGCAACACGCGCGTTGAAATCCTGCTGAGCGGCGACCGGGTAGGGGCCTGGTGGCAGGGTGGGCGCGAGGCTAGTTGAGCGCTCGACAGCGCGGGCGGCGATGGTGCGCGCAGCGGGGCGCATGGCATCGAACAGGCTCGCGACGGCGGCAGTGCTAGTGCCGCGCTCGAAGCCCTCTAACAGCGCATCGGATGGCTCTCCCGCGTACCCCCAGAGGTCTGCCTTTTCACGAGCAATTTCTAGTAGAGTTTGCAGGTGAGGTGCGAAGGATGGAAAATCCGAACGCTCGCGTGCTGATGCCCATGCGTGCTTGGCGAGTGAACTTGCGACCGAGTCGCGCGCGACCAGTTCGACGGGGAGCTTGGCCGACCGGTCGAATTCGCGGCGCAGTTCACGCAGATTCGCTGTGTGCTTCGGGTCATCTCCTGGGTCGCAAGCCTCTGCGGATTCAAGGTCACGGCGCCAAGCAGGCGAGGTGGCGAGTTCATGAGCGCGCGATGAGAGCCACGCGAGTTGATTTGCCCGATGTTCATGCGCGGCTGCTGGTAGGTAGGTCTCTTGATCCCAATCCAGGACCCCTGCGGAAGATTGAATGATGGCAAGTTCGCGGGCCTTTTCGAAAATCGACATGGCAGGATCCTGCATGAACTCGCCGAGGAGGCAAAGGCAGAAATCCTCGAAAATGGAGTGCACGAGGAACGCATGGGATTTTTCTGTTCGGTTGCAGGTTCGATGAATGATCATCCCGCCAGCCACTTGAGAAAAATCATCCACATCGACATGGACTGCTTCTACGCTGCCATCGAAGAGCGGGAGAACCCTGCCCTGCGTGGCAAGCCCGTGGCCGTGGGGGGGAGGGATCGGCGATCAGTTCTTTGCACGGCAAACTATGAGGCCCGTAGATTTGGTTGCCGAGCGGCAATGCCTGTTTACAAGGCGCTCGAGCTCTGTCCTCACCTTGTTCTCGTGCCCGTTCGTTTCGAGCTCTATCGTGCAGCAAGCTCGCGGGTTCATGCGATTTTCGGTCGGTTCACCGATCTCATTGAACCGCTCTCATTAGATGAGGCCTACCTCGATGTCTCGCACCTGCAGAGCAGTGGTGATGCGATCGCGCGCGAGATCCGCGCGCAAATTTTCGAGGAAACCGGGCTCACGGCATCAGCGGGAATTTCGTCCAACAAGCTCATCGCCAAGATCGCCTCCGATTGGCACAAGCCGAACGGTCAAAAGTGGGTTTCCGATGAAGAGATCCCCGAGTTCATTGCTGCACTGCCCGTCGGGAGGATCAGCGGGGTTGGCAAAAAGATGCGGGAGAAGCTCAGCGCGCTCGGCATCGAGACCTGTGCAGATCTCCAGAAGCTGGATCAGATCGAGTTGTCACAGCGGTTCGGGCGGTGGGGGATTGAGCTTTGGAGCCTGTGTCGCGGATTGGATGATCGTGCTATTACTCCAGATCGGACACGCAAATCGGTAAGTAGCGAAACCACATTTTCGGAGAACATCGAGGATTACCCTGCATTGATTCCGATCATGAGCGAATTGATTCTCGGGCTCCGTGAGGACCTCGACC
>CAILVZ010000182.1 GCA_903837825.1 Akkermansiaceae bacterium
CGCAGAGATCGGGATCGAGGCGCGACGGAATGCGGGTGGTATCGACGAGGCGACCGCGCCGCGTGAGAGTGGTGCCGCCATCGTGAGCGAGTCGAATTTTCCGAGGGATTTCTCCAGCGCGGTCAGTCCGATGGGATCCGGCTTTTCCCATGCGAGGACTGCGGCGGTAGCGGCCTTTTTCATCCCGAGCCGTGAAAAATTGCTTAAAACCACGGCAAGGTCGATCGGCGCAGGCGGCGATTCTTGAAAAACCCCGTTAGGGTCATCTCCCAATGACACGATCGCGGGTGACTGAGGCGTGGATTGTTTCGAATCCATCGCGAAGGCCCGCAGCTGCCATGGCGAGCGGTGCGATCCTTGGCCAGCGGTGAAGAGCGGCGGGTTGATGAAGCTCTGGGCGACCGCCGTGAACGCTTGCCGGTCGATGTCCGTGCCTGGCGCGAATTTCCAAACGCAAGCACCTGCGATCGCGGAGGCGAGCAGAACTCGAAGGCGGCGATGAAATGAGCGGCTCACGTTTCCGATTGGCGGATCGCCTTGAGGATCGGGGCGAGTGGTCCTTCGAGTGAGGTTCCTGCCGTCACCTCGGCGAGCAATTTGCCGGCCGTTGCAATGTGTTGGCGATACCACTCGTCGCCCCGGTTTTTCACGATGTTGCCGTAGGCGCCAAGGGCTTGCATCAAGCGTTGGGCGGCACACTCGTGGAAGAGAGTTTCCAACGGACGCTCGTCGGTGATTTCCTCCCAAAGTGTTAGAAGCGCCTCGCGTTCATCGGCCGAGTGATTCAGGTATGGGTCGAAGATGAGCGATGCGAGATCGTATTCTTGGCGTCCACGGCGCAGGCCTTGGAAATCGATGAGCCAGACTTTATCGTCTTTGATCAAGAGGTTTTGCGATTGGAAGTCGCGGTGGACCAGATGGCGCGCTACGGTACCGAGGCGAGTGGAAAGGTCGAGAAACGCAGCGTTTTCCCTCAATGCCTTCGCGTCCATGCCGAGGAAATCTTCCACCATGAATTCGAAAAAATACTCCTGCTCCCAGCGATAAAGTTTCGCATCGAACGGAGGCATGAGGTGGAAGTCTTTTGGCGGCTTCGCGTAGAACAACTTGTCGATTTGTTCAAACGCCGAGCGGTAATAGACCATGCGTTCGGCGAATGGCAGATCCTTCAGTGAGAGCAGATCCACGTCCCCGAGGTCTTCGACCAGCACCACCCGATGGCGTGGGCGCTCGTGAATGATCGCTGGCACTCGCAACTTCGACTGCTTGAGAAAATGGGCGACTGGGATGAATTGCGAATTGTCCTCGCGTTCCTCGTTCCAGTGAATGCCGATGAAAGGCTCATGGACTTTCGTTTTTACCCGCACGATCGTGCGGCCGGACGCCCCGCGCTTGATCGGCTCAAGGGTGATGGGCACCGTCGGGTCCACGCCAAGAAATTGGCGCGCGGTGGAGAGGATCGCTTCGGTTGGCATGGACGAGTGAAACTAGCGGAAAAAAATGGCCATCTGCCAAGGGAAATCCTGTTTCATCTCTGGCAGATTGCAGTGGGGCGTGATTGGTGGAAGGGGATTTTTGGGCGTATTGGATCGATCGCTTGAAAAACCAGCGGGTTCGCGCCATGATCCGTGGCGTGGACATGGGCAACTTGGGCATCTCGAGCATGTTGCCAAGATTGTCAGGAAGATCCACCCATTCATCATGAAATTGTTACTCATCGGCCACGGTTATCTTGGGCAGGCCATCGCCCGTGAGTTCAGTGATCGAGGCTGGGAGGTGGCGACGACCAGCCTGTCAGGCGGTGAAGATTCGATCGTTTGCGACGTGGGGGATCCTGCCGATGTCGACCGCTTGCCGGCTGCAGATTTCATCGTACACTGCGCGGCGTCGGGGCGGGGTGGGGCGGAGTCCTACCAACGGGTATATGTCGATGGATGCCGGAACTTGGGCACAAAATTCCC
>CAILVZ010000183.1 GCA_903837825.1 Akkermansiaceae bacterium
GGAGCGTGTCCTGATTCGGAAAAAAACGATCGGACGAACGAAACCCCAACTCCGGCCTGCTCTCCATCGTCTCGGTCAATACATGCGCTCCCAACTTCCGCGCTAGTGCTGCCGGAACCGCTTCGTCGAAAAATATCCAGACGTGCCCACCATTGCCAGAACGTGAGCGTTCCAGGGCTGCAGGAACATCGAGCCGGTGGCAGGTTTCCAGGAAAGCCCTTGCATCCACAGCCCAATCCTCCCCATCAAAATCCGCCGCCAAAAACCAGCACCTTTCATCGAGTAGCATGGGATACACACCCATGACGAACGGCTGCCCGTGGTCATCGATACCCGATAAATGCCATCGAATCACATCGTCAGTCACCGGGAGCCAGTGCTGGTGCAGGCACTCGCTGCACTTGATGCGAGGTTTCTCGCACACGCCGCGCACCCATTCGTTACCACAAGCTGGCTGGTATCCCGACTTCCCGGTCTTTTTGCTCTCAAAACGTCGCGGGTAAACCTCAGTGCGACCGCGAAACAAAGATCGAAACAGTTCAATCTTGGCGGAGACTGGCGATGTCTGGATGACGAGCATGTGCGAAATCGAATTTTCGTTCAGGGGGCCGCCGCAAAGTATGAAGGGTCTGTCTTGTTCGTGTCGCAATGGGAGTTGCAGTTTCTGCTGCGGCAGATACAATGTAAATAGGACTGAGAACTCTCGGTCGGTGGGCGCTCTCTGGCGAAAGCCGGAAGCGCCCATTTGATTTTACGGGCTGGGGAAAACCGTCCAGCCGTTCACGGTATTTGACGAATAAAAATGCTGCTTCACAAGCTCGAAAGCGAGATTCGGCTTGGTAGGGTTGAGGATGTGCCGGGCACATGGATAAGCGGAAAGGTCAGCGAGTTGCACTCCCACGATGTTGTTCTTCTTCGACTGGAATGCTAACGGGCAGTCAAGCCGCCGGAATCTCTCGCCAGGAATGTTTTCGGTTCCACGGGACAAGACGCGGTAAAACACCTGCTCCAGGGAATTGTCTTCTTTGCGACCTCTTGCTTCTGCCACAACTGGCAGATGGGTTTCGCCATGAGACTCCATAAAATGGAGCAGGTTCTCCATGGTAAACTCCAGCGCCAGATCGTATGGATTGGTGGCTTCGACACCGTGCCTGTCAACATGGGCCGATTTCCGGATGGCAGTCACAAACAAAGTGAATGGCAGGGTTTCCATCAATTCCGAAATCTCGGTCATGAACCGTGTGCGCACTTGGGAATTGAGCAAAATCGAAAACGGCCCCTGTGCCAAACGAATATCACGACTATGGAGGTTGATACCCTCATGATTCCAATAGCGGAGCTTGAAGGCGTTCATTTTTGGTAAGATCTCGTCCTGATAGGCCTCTCTCTCGACCACCACCATAGCGAGCACGAATAGAGGGAAGTCCGGGTCGATCTTCGTCAGCGAGTGGTCACCGCATTCATCGAAGAAGGCGATGAATCGGGAAGGTGGGGTGACACCAACGGAACTGGAAAGATGGGCCATGTTTAAAAAGGAATCTGGCACATAGCCCCTTCAGAAGACAGGGGCTTTTTTCAGCACCTCAACAACGATCCTGAGCAGGGGATTTGGTCAAGGGCATGCGCCGGGTAATCGGGCCATTCGTACAAGGCAATGCATGGCGTTCTGATCTGGAATTTCGGAACCATGTTCCCATCGCCGTAGCTGCTGGTGGATCACCCCAATCGAATTTGCGAGACGCTTCTGATCCGCCCCTTGGCAGCGGCGGGCTTTGAGGACAAGATCCGCAACGCTTTTTTCTGGAGCAGGGTAGTAGCCAAGGAAAGAAAGGATGCCCGGCCACTCAGACACAACAGGTTGTCGTTCATCGCGTTCCCAGCGCTCATAAACCTCGCGCAATGTGCCGAACTTTCCAGCTACGTCCTCCTGCCGTAAATCTAACTTCAACCTCCTGTTACGAAGATGCTCGCCAAGAGTCTTTGGGTAGGGGATGACGCCTTTCTTTCTCAGAATGAAGGTTTTAAGTGCTTCCTGTGACACCCGAATCGTGAAAAAGCAAAATGGCAAAATAGGGTGAAGGATGTCTCCATGGGCGCTTTTCGGAAATCAGTTTTAGGAACGCCGTAGACCCTGCGCGGATCTGCTCTCACGCGTTCTCAAACTTTCGCCAATACAGCAGCGCGA
>CAILVZ010000184.1 GCA_903837825.1 Akkermansiaceae bacterium
AGGATCAAAAGGATCAAAAGGATCAAAAGGATCAAAAGGATCAAAAGGATCAAAAGGATCAAAAGGATCAGAAGGATCAGAAGGATCAGAAGGATCAGAAGGATCAGAAGGATCAGAAGGACTCCAAAGAACCTTCAGCGCAGAAGGATGAATCACCAAAGCCTGGGGATGATAAAGAAGAAGCGATGAGCAATGAGCGGGTTGAGAAGCGGGAAATGAGTCCAGAAGAAGCCAAGCACCTTTTGGAATCCTTGCGGCAAGACGAACGCACCGTGATTCCAATTCCTCAACCGCAGCGAACCCGCTTCGCCACTCCTGACAATTCGACCAAAGGTAAAACATGGTAAAGATCGTCCTAACAGAATTCCATAAGATTCTAGCAGCCCTGACCATCTTCACGGCTTCTGCCATTGCCGCAGAAGTGGATTCGCAGCTCGACCGAGATACGGTGGCTGCTGGAAACGGCGCGGTGATGACGCTTCGCATTTCGGGCGGCAGCGCCAACCAACCTGCGATCCCACAAGTGGAAAACCTCATCATTCAGCCCAATGGTCAGAGTCAGCAATTCCAGATCATCAACGGACAAGCCACCCGATCGACTTCCTACACCTACGTTGTAGGCTCCCATACCCCAGGTGACTATCAAATCCCTCCCATCGACTTCATGGTGGATGGAAAAAAAATATCAACCCAGCCACTGAAGTTGAAGGTAACCGATGCCGGTGCGACGTCGCCACCTGCAGGAGCACCACAGAATGCAAATGGCTCACCGCAAAATACACCCGCCGATGCCGCCAGCGAGAGCAAGGATCGATTCGGATTTCTCACCGTAGAACTTGCTGCCAATGAGCGCAAACACGCCTATGTCGGCGAGATTGCACCCGTTAGAATCCGAGCATGGCTACCTGCCGATTCGCGAGCGAATCTCCGCAGCGGCATTCAGCCAGAGAGCCAAGCGTTCACGCTTCACAACGTGAGCAGCCAGCCCCAACAGACTCAAGAAATCAAGGATGGCAAACGCTACACGGTCGTAACTTGGTACGGTGGCATTTCGGCCACCAAGGCCGGCAAGTTCCCCGCATCGCTCTCGGTGGATGTCACCGTCGCCATTCGCGACACCACAGCACTCAAGCAAACGCGCAGGCGGACAGGTGGACCGTTTGACGATCCATTTTTTGACTCCGTGTTCGACCAAATGAACACGCCGATGATCCAGAAAGATATCACACTGAAGTCGGACGATCAGGAAATTGAGATTCGCCCGCTACCAGCGGAGGGGCGACCTGAAGGATTCACTGGTGCCGTTGGCAACTTCAAATTCGACAGCACTCACATCCCCGCCAATTGGAAAAATGGTGAGCCGCAGCAGGTTTCGGCAATCCTAAGCGGAACTGGGAATTTCGCCCTCATGAATACCCCCGACCTAACACCCTCTGATGCATGGAAAAGCTATCCAGGCAAAGGTGAATTCAGCGCAGGAGATGAGGCATCATTCTCTGGCAGCAAGAGTTTCAAGTTCAGCGCTGTTCCTCGCAAGACTGGCGCACAAGAAGCCGCACTCACCTTCAGCTTCTTCAATCCTTCCATAGGAGCCTATCAGACTCTAACAAGTGAACCTCAGAAAATTCAGGTGACTGGCGAGGCAATCATCGAAGAAAAGCCAGTGACCGCTCCAGAGCCACCGCAGCCCGAAAAAAAGATCGAGGACATCGCCCAGCAGCATCTTAACTTGTCAGCGGTTCGCTCGCTGGTTCCATTGGTTTCGCAACCTCTCTTTGAAAACCTCCTCATTCTATCAGGTGGGCTTTGTCTCATCGGCCAATTGCTTAGCTGGCTGCGTCAACGCCGGAATGATCCAGCACGACGCGCAGTTGCCATCTTGGAGAAGTCGACCCGTGAGGCGCTTGAACTGGCGTCAACTTGCGCAAAATCGGGAGACGTTGAAGGGTTTTTCGCCGCCGCCAGACTTGCGCTCCAATACCGCTTGGGTGCACTTTGGAGCAAGCCACCGCAGGCCATCACTCTCATGGAAATTCATTCCAAGCTCCCGAGCGATTCCCCCGTCACCCGATTTTTCATCGCGGCAGATCGCCACCAATACCACCGCGAAGGGCCAACGGGAATCTTACCTGAATGGCGCACACTTCTCGATGATGCCATCGCGTCACTCAACCCATCCACCCGCTGACATGAACCGCAATTTTCGAATCAGCCTTCTCGTCGTGGCATTAGGAACTGCGTCCTTGTCTGCTGGAGACTTTGCAGTGGCGAACAAACGATTTCAAGAAGGAGACTTCGCGGGGGCTGCCTCTACATATGAGCAAATCCTCACCATGGAAAGCCCTCGGGCCAGCGTATACTACAACCTTGGAAACACTTACTTCCGCCTTGGTAAATTCGGCCCTGCCATCCTTGCCTACGAACGCGCACGAATTCTAACTCCTCGCGATCCCGACCTAAGAATCAACCTCGCACGGGCTCGCAAGGACGCATCCGTGACTGATGAATCCCCATTGGACCCACGAGTCAACGCGGTCGTCAGCGAACTCAGCCCTAATGAATGGTCGTGGCTCCTCGCAAGCGCAGCACTTGCCATCGGCGCCCTAACGATCGTCGGTGGCATCATCCGACTCCCCCTCCACTGGACTCGGCGAACCCTGGGCTTCTTACTTTGCTGCATCGCAGTGAGCGCCACTGCGCTCTACCTGCGCCGCACCGAATCAAGCCGTGGAGTCATCATCTCCGACGCCACTGCCGTCCGCATTTCACCCTTCGAACAAGCGGAGTCGACAGCCACCCTGCGCCCAGGCCAAATCATCCAAATCGGCGCCCAACAATCTGAGTTTCACTACATCGAATCGCCCAGCTCGGGACTGCACGGCTGGGTGGCCGATCGAGATTTTTCTGCCGTGATTCCTCATCAGCCTTAAATGGGTTTCATCAGCGATATTTGAGACTTTGTTTCTAGCGGTGATCAATGGATGATCTACATCAACCGATGAATTTCCGAGTCAACTGCGCGTTGCGCTACACCCTGAGGGATCCAGCCACCTTCCTCTTTTCCATCCAATGCATGGAAATGGGGGCACAGCGTATTCTAACGGAATCATTGAGATTTACCCCCTCGCTTGCCGCCAAAGAGTTCCGCATCTCCGGCAATGAAACTCGCTTTTCACGCATCACGACACTGGATGAAGGAATTCTGGAGGTTTCTTATGATGCCGATGTCCGGATCTCTCCGGAATTGGTGCCCATCGCGACCATCGCATCCAACCAGCTTGAAGATCTCCCCCCCGAGGTCATTCCATTGCTCTTTCCGAGCCGGTATTGCCAGTCCGATCGACTCCGGCAGACTGCACACGAAATGTTCGGCCACCTAACAGAATCTCACGAAATCACCTTGGCCATTCGTGACTGGATCGCCTCGAACATCAATTACGTGAGTGGCAGTTCGGGAGAAAATTGCTCGGCGGTTGATACACTGGCCCGACGTGAAGGCGTTTGTCGGGACTTCGCCCACCTTGGCATTGCGTTCTGTAGAGCGCTCAATGTACCCGCGCGCTACGCAACGTTCTACGCGCACCAACTCGATCCACAAGATTTCCACGCCTGCTTCGAGGCCTTCATCGGCGGAGCATGGTATACCTTCGATCCCACGGGTCTCGCCCCTCTCAATGGTCTCATCCGAATCGCGACGGGCCGCGACGCTGCGGATGCCGCCGTTTGCACGATTTTTGGCAACCCCGAACTCACGCTGAGCTGGGTCACATGCACCTGTCTTGATGCCGACTTTTTCCCGATCACTCAAGCGGATCTAACTGAACGCCGCGCGGCGATCACCCTGGCTTAAGTGCCACCAGTTAGGGCGAAACCGCCAATCGCTCTGAGCTCATTTCTCGCTCGAAGAGAAATCCATTTTCCTTGTAGGTCTTGAGCCGGAAGTGAGTGGCGGTGGAAATCACCCCATCTAACGAACTCAGTTTTTCTGAAACGAAGCGTGCCACCTCGCGGAGGTCACCCCCTTCCACGACCACCATGAGATCATACCCGCCGCTCGCAAGATAACAGGAAACCACTTGGTCAAATCGCGCAATCCGCATGGCCAGACGATCAAATCCACCCCCACGCTCGGGCGTAACCTTCACCTCGATGAATGCGGAGACCGTGGTGTCGCCGATCGCCTCTGGATTGATCACGGCGTGATGACCCAGAATCGTGCCATCCGCCTCCCAGCCAGCGATGAGTCCTGCCACCATGGCGGGCTCCAGACTCAGCAGGTCTGCGAGTTCTTGGTTCGTGAAACGAGCCTTACGACGAAGAAGTTGGAGCAATGGATCGGATGACATGGATTGAAATTGAGACTTAAGTGGTTGCAAGTCGAGTCTTACCTCCACACCCCAAGCGCTCAATCCCAAACTCACCTCGGTCAGTCCCCAAGACAGATTCCAACCGCTTTCGCGGCCAGCACCAACTCGCTTTGTGGCTCAACGAGGCGCAATTGATTGACCGCATCCTCGATCGGCACGGAGTCCACATGATACGATTGATAGCTCACCATCCGACCAAAGGAACCCGCTTCCGCGAGTTTTACCGCCATCACCCCAAAGCGCATGCCCAAGATGCGATCCAACGCGGTCGGCGCACCGCCCCGCTGAAGATGGCCCAAGGTACAGGCGCGAGTCTCCTTGCCCGTCAATTCTTGAAGCTTCGCCGCAACTCGGTCGCCAATGCCACCCAAACGAAATTCGCCACCCTCATTGGAATCCAAAGTGACGAAATCGCCATCCTGCATCCGAACCCCTTCAGCCACCACCACCAGCGTGCTGTGATATCCTTGCGCGTCTCGCTGATTGATGAAGTCACGAACCTTTTCCATCGAAAATGGCATCTCTGGAATGAGGACCACGTTCGCACCACCCGCGATGCCTCCCCA
>CAILVZ010000185.1 GCA_903837825.1 Akkermansiaceae bacterium
ATTCGCGCGATGGAATGTCAAAGTAAATCATCACATTTCGGCAAAAGATTACGTGTTGCTGGCGCGCTACAGGATATTCTTGCTGGAACAAATTAACGCGGTCATAGCGGACTCTTTGCCTCAATTCATCACGAACACGGCAGTTACCTTGTTGCTCGCCCACCCCTTTTTGGAAGTAACGCTCTAACAAAACCTGCGGCACTGGCTCCACCGCATCCATACGGTAGATCCCACGCCGTGCCTGCTCGATCATTTTGTTAGATATGTCAGATGCTGCAATGTGCCATTTGATGCTCGGGTGAATCCGCAGATACTCGGCAAGCACGATTGCCAAGGTGTAGGGTTCCTCGCCGGAAGAACACGCGGCCGACCAAATCCGCAAAGGTTCGCCACTCTCAGCGAGCTGTGGAATCAGCGCGGGTACAATCCGGTTGGTCAGGAAGGTAAAGTGATCCGGCTCTCGGTAAAAACGGGTGTGATTGGTGGAAATGAGGTCGACGAGATGCTCAAGCTCCTGACTCGCCCCATGCGAACGCAGCAGAAAACAATACTCATCATAAGAGTTCAGCCCAAGATGCCTTAGCCTCTTGCCGAGGCGATTCGACAAGAGTGTCTGCTTATCATTGCCGAGCTTAATTCTACTATGCTCGTAGACCAAGTCGACAATGGTTCGGTAGGCATCGGAAGAGATGTTGCCATCTCTGGATTCCTGAATGGGCTGAGAATCAAACATCTGGCAGTAATTTTCGGATTAGAAATTCCGAAAGTTGCTGTCATCGTTAGCGCCATTGGAATGACTGTCTTCCGGCATCGGGATCAGCCGTGGGCCGCTATTCGCGATGGCTGGCCGGGCACGATAGTCGTTATCCTCAGGCATTGGAATCGGACGACGACCCCCACCGCTGTAAGCTCCCGTGAAAACGGCTTTCGTGCGGTAATTTTCTTGATGACCAGCCGATTGATATTGTCCGTGATTCCCAGCGGGCCCACCCTTGGCCCGACCTTCCACGAGTTCACGGAGTTGGCCGACTAAATCCTTCATGGTGTCTGCCTGGGCGTCAAGTTCCTCGGCCGCACTTGCGCTTTCCTCGGAGCTCGCAGCATTGCCTTGAGTCACCTTGTCCAACTGCGCCATCGCGTTGTTGATTTGCTGGATCCCTTGAGACTGCTCAGAGGCCGCAGCAGCGATGTCTGCCACGAGGGCATCCGTCGCGCTGACTTTATCAGTGATCTGCTTAAGTGACTCGCCGACTTTGGAGGAGCAGACGGAACCGTTGCGGCTGTTGGCGATGGCAGCCTCAATCTTTTCTGCCGTTTCCTTGGCGGCAGCGGCACTCCGCTGAGCAAGTGAGCGGACTTCGTCAGCCACGACCGCAAAGCCAGCTCCCGCTTCACCCGCACGTGCGGCCTCGACCGCCGCGTTAAGCGCAAGGATGTTGGTTTGGAAGGCGATCTCGTCGATGTTTTTCACAATCTTCGCAACCTCGGCACTGGAGGTGTTGATCGCGGTCATGGCCTCCATCATTTCGTCCATCGTTTGGCTGCCAGCTTGGGCTTCAGCGCGCGCTTCAGTTGCAAGCGACTTGGCTTTTTGCGCGTTTTCTGCCGTTGCGCGGATCATGCTCGACA
>CAILVZ010000186.1 GCA_903837825.1 Akkermansiaceae bacterium
AAACGAGCCGCGCCTCCTGCCCCAAAACTTGCAACGCATGGACGCAGTCCTGGTCGCAGTTGGACCCTGGAAATTGAATGACCGCGAACCTCATCCGCCGGCCCGCAGATCCAGATGAAAGTTCTCCATCACCGGATTGCTCAACAACTCTTTCGAGATCTCCTCCAACTTCGCCCGCAACGCCTTCTCTTCCCCCCCTCGATCTCCAACTCGATATGTTTTCCAATCCGGACCGACTGCACCCCTTTCACTCCCATGTTCTGGAGCGCATGCGCCACCGCTTCCCCCTGCGGATCGAGAATCGACGGTTTCAACGTGACGGTGACAATCGCTTTCATCTTCATGTGGCTTGCTCCTTTTTAAAGTCCGCACCTGCGATGAATCAGTTTTTCGTGACGCAGATGGCGCAAGGCGTTGCACGCCTCCCGCAAACCCTTCTTTCCGATTTTTCTTCCCAGTTCGGGATCCGACTCCAGCCGAGTGGTAAAATCCGCTCCACCCTCTAACCATGTTGCCATCGCATGCTTCTGCACCGCCTCGTAAGCCTCTCTTCTGGCCAATCCCGCACGGGTCAACGCCAGCAACGCCCCTTGGGAAGCCCACAATCCACGGGAAGACCCCAGATTCGCGAGCATCCGCTTTGCATCCGCCTTGTGTCCGCGAACCAACCCCTCCAAATCATTTAAAATAAAGTCGAGGAGGATTGTTGCATCCGGAAAAAGAATCCGTTCGGCCGAGCTGTGGGAGATATCACGCTCGTGCCACAGAGCCACATTTTCCAGTGCGGCGACCGCATGACCGCGGACAATCCGGGCCAATCCACAGATCCGTTCCCCGTTCACAGGATTTCGTTTATGGGGCATCGCACTGCTCCCCTTTTGACCCTTCGCAAAAGGCTCCTCCACCTCGCCGACTTCCGTTCGTTGCAAATGCCGGAACTCGGTCGCCCAACGCTCCGCACTCGCCGCCACCAACGAGAGCGCCAGCGCAAATGCCGCATGTCGATCCCGCGGAACCACCTGGGTGGCCGCCCCAGGTTTCAGTTTCAGTTTTTTGCAGACGAACGCTTCGATCGAAGGATCCAAGTGGGCGTAGGTGCCCACCGCACCGGAAAGTTTACCCACCGCAATCTCGTTCCTGGCAGCCACCAGCCTCTCTTCCGCCCGGCAAAATTCGTCATGCAAAAGGGCCATTCGGATCCCGTGGCTTGTCGGCTCGGCATGAATTCCGTGGGTCCGCCCGATCGTCAACATCCCTCGGTGTTTGCGGGCCCGCATGGCGGCTGCGGCTTTCACTTTTCTCACTCCTGCGATCAGAAGGTCGGCCGCATCCCGCAGCTGCCAAGCCAACGTGGTGTCGAGAATATCGGACGAGGTCAGTCCTTGATGAATCCAACGTCCGGCCGGACCGACGTGGGATGCCACATCCTCTAAAAATGCCAAAACATCGTGACGCGTCCGCTCTTCGTTCTTGTGAACCTGCCGGATATTGAACTTTGCTTTGCGACGAATCGTCCGGGCATCTTTTCGGGGTATGATTCGCCGATTGGCCATCGCCTCACACGCAAGGATTTCGATCTCCAACCAGCGTGAAAGTTTGGCTTCTTCGGACCACAGGGACGTCATTTCGGGGCGGGAATATCGGGGAATCATGAAGCTGATAAAGTGCTGAAGCGGAACGCATCCCACAAGCGCCAACCCAAACTTATTAA
>CAILVZ010000187.1 GCA_903837825.1 Akkermansiaceae bacterium
CGCATTTATCCGCAGTCCAAGCAGCATGACCCTACCTCGTACCATCGGCATCATTGCAGGCAACGGAGTTTATCCTGAAACCTTCATCGCCGAGGCCCGTCGGAAATCACCAGGCATCCGCTTGGTGGTTGCTGCCTTTCATGGCGAAACGCGTCCGAGCTTGGAGACACTAGCCGACGCCACCGAGTGGGTACGCGTCGGCCAGCTGTCGAAGTTGATCCAGTTTTTTCGAAAGCAAGGTGCGGGTCAGGCGGTGATGATGGGCCAAATTTCGCCGAAGAATCTGTTCGATCTGCGGCCAGACCTCAGGACCCTGATGATGCTTGCCCGCGTGAAGGAGCGGAACGCAGAAACCTTGTTCGGTGCGATCGGTGATGAGCTCGCCAAAGACGGCATCACGCTTTTGCCGGCCACCACCTTTTTGGAAGATCACCTCCCGGGCCCTGGGCATGTCTGCGGGCCCGTCTTCAAAAAGCGCCAAATCTCGGATGCGGCTTTTGGCTTCCGCATTGCGAAGCAAACCAGTGCGCTCGACATCGGTCAGAGCGTGGTGGTGCGTCACGGCACGGTCCTTGCGGCTGAGGCGTTCGAGGGCACCAATGCTTGCATCAAGCGGGGCGGCGAACTTGGCCGCGGCAAGGAGGTGCTGCTCGTAAAAGTCTCCAAGCCCAACCAAGATTTGCGATTTGATGTACCAGTGATCGGGCCGGACACCATTGAAAATTGCGCGGCAGCCGGGGTAGGGGGGATTGCCATTGAGGCAGGAAAAACCATCCTGTTAGAAAAAGACCGTGTAGCTGCCCTTTGCGATCAATTCAAGATTGGGATCCACGCGATCTAACTGAATCTATCGAAGAGCTAACAATTCACTCAGGGTAATAAATCCATGTAAGTCCCTGGGTCACTGCCGGGGATCTCAATCGCGCCGCAAGTTTTCGCGTAAAATTCTTTTGGTCCGACCCCCCCAATAATCGCGTAGGCGTAGCCGATGTCGCGCAGCCCTTCGAGCGACTTGAAAAGCAGAGCCTTTCCCAGGCCCATACCGCGAGCGGCCTCCACCACACCCGTGGGGCCAAAAAACCCCCGCTGCGTGGTCTCGTAGCAGGCAAATCCGAGGATCTGTTTTTCTTTGGTGGCGATGAAGCAGCTGATCGGCTGCCGGCTCATGGCAACCTCGACCTCGCTCACCCATTTTTCGGAAAAGTGCGCCTTCACAAAAGCTGAAACCGTGTGCCTTTCAAAGGCCCGAGCACGCCGCAGCGTCACCCCCTGTGCAACCACACCCTCATCGAGCGTGGTGGAATTTGGCAAATCATAGAGGCGGACGAGCATGTCGATCATCGGTGGAGTTAAACGCGAGAGGCCCCATTCGCAAAGCTCGATTTGTGGTAAATCTGAACACCACCATGGAATTCTCACCCTAACCCAAGGAAAAGCATCATGAGGAGCGATCAGATCGTGCGGCTTGCCAGTTGACCCGGTCGCCGTGGCCGACTAACCTCTGCGCGTCTTTGCATTTTACCCTATGAAAACACCAA
>CAILVZ010000188.1 GCA_903837825.1 Akkermansiaceae bacterium
AATGCTTGTAAGACGATGAAAGGAAAGCTATATGAAGGGAGAGAGATTAAAATGGCGTATATTGATGAGCACGTTTTTAAAAAAGAGATTTTGGTATTTCTGACGGCGACTTTGTAATTGTGGCAGGAACGATGAAGGGAAATCGGATGCGAGCATTTTCAGTCTACGACCTTTCAATAGGGCAGCAGAGAAGTTCCGGTGTGGTTAGTAATCTATTTTTTGCGGCTTTTGCTGCGTTTCTGGGATTATTTGGGGTGGGCATCACCGCTGCCTTCCTTGCGCCATTTTCATATGTGATTCTAGTTTTCGCTGTTATTTCCGTATCCTGTTTACTCTATCGGGCTTTTGCTTCGTTTGCCGCATGTTCTTTGGTCTGGTATCGTCGCTACAGCCTTGCAACCGGCGGCAAGGTCCCTCGTTGAATGTGAGCTTCCCACCGCCGGTGCATCCACTCTATCATTCACCAGAAGATAACACTTCAAACCACATTTTACCATGAGCCTAGGATGGGATGTTCTCCAACACTTTCAGATTGAGAAAGCCAGATCGGCAGCCGAACTCGCATCGAGCAAGGTCGACGGATTGATTGCACGGAAGGATCATACGAAGCAGGAACTCGAAGAACTCACTTTGGCCTGTCAGGCCATGTGGGAACTGCTTCGAGAGCACCTTGGCCTCACGGATGATCACTTGAGGGCCAAGATCCTTGAGATCGATGCGCGTGATGGGGTGGTTGACGGGAAGATTGGGGCAGAGTTGATGGATTGCCCTCATTGCGGACAGAAGGCCAGTACCGTCAAGCCGGCTTGCATGTATTGCGGCAATCGTTTGCCGAGCACTCATGTGATGAGATGACAAAGGTTCAATAGATGGCTCATTCCACGATGGGTAGCGTCTAAATTTGACTTTGGTCTGTCATCCCCTTCGGTCCGGTTCTCTTAAAATTTTTCCAAAACCAGTTCAGTTCCTGGAGCCTTTAAAAGGTGAACCATGGCGAGGGATCATCCTGTCCAGCGCAGTCGCAGGCAACGTGATCGTGGCCAAGATCCGTGAGGCAATCCCGAAGCATGGATTGAATGATGTCGGGGCGGTTGCAGTCTGAACTGAGGTGACCGAGTATGATTTGAAGCAGGCCTGGATGCGCAATATTGCGAATCAACTCGGTGACTTGTGAGTTTGATAAATGTCCGTGACGCGAACTGATTCGTTGTTTGGTTGACCAGGGGCGTTTGGTGTCTTGTTCTAACAGGGACTCGTCATAATTGGCTTCGACGAAAATTCCGTGCAGTCCGCGAAGTCGCTCGGTCAGCGCTTGATTCACGAAACCGACATCGGACAGGAAACCCAAGCGCTTGGGGCCATGGCTGATGATGAACCCGACCGGGTCAACCGCGTCGTGCGGAATCCCGAAGGCCTCAACGGTCGCATCCGCGATGGAAAAGGTTTGGTTGGGTTCAAAGGATTTCCATGTCCCGCCTTCGATTCCCGATTCTCGGACGACTCGTGCCGTGGAGGGCGTGGCGAAAACAGGGGTGGGGTATTGTTTGAGGAAGACTTTCAATCCCCGCACGTGGTCGCCGTGCTCGTGAGTGAGCAAGATCCCGTCGAGCGATGATGGATCGATGCCGACCTGGTGAAGGCGGAGCGCCAGTTGCTTTGCGCTCAAGCCAGCGTCGATCATCAGGCGGAGTTCGCCGCAGTCGACCACTGCGGCATTTCCGCCGCTTCCGCTGCCCAGCACTGAAAAACGCATCACGGGCGGAACGATGCAGAACTGGGTCGGATCAAGCAAGGACATCATCGACGCCCTGCCAACAATGTAGGAAAAAGAAAACCGCTGTGCCGTCCTTGGCGCTGTGAGCCACGTTCCGTGAACTCAATAAGTGGGGTCGTTCGGTGGTATTTCGATCGTCCTGTGAAGGCATGATCGATCACACCGGGAGATGACCCCGATTTAATCATATCGGTCCGGGCCAGCTACCAAATAAGTCGCACACAGCAGTCGTGAAGATGCTACCGTAGGACACGGATTTCGCAACACCAAAAAATCGACAAACGATGGAATGTCGGTCAGTTCGCGACCGACCACGCCGTCAAGCTGATGCGTTCTGAGGATGCCTGCGCGATCTAACGATTAGATCACTCCATTGGCGCAGTTGCAGTCACCTTCGCCCTTGAGTGCATTGATCAAGTTGGTGAGTGACTTCATGGCCTGGCGTGGGACGCTTTCGTAGGTGCGGGAGCCGATGTGTGGGGTGATCACGCAGTTCGGAGCCGAGAGAAGCGGGTGATCTGCCGGTGGTGGTTCGATGTCGAGGACGTCGGCACCATAGCCGCCGACTTTGCCGCTCTTGAGGGCCTCGACCATGTCAGGGGTTTCGACGATTTCACCGCGAGCGCAGTTCAGGATGATCACGCCATCCTTCATTTCGGCGATTTTTTCCGTGCGGATCATGCTGCGAGTTTCATCGGAGAGGTTGCAGTGGAGTGAAACCACATCCGACTGGGTGAGTACCTCATCCATGGTAGCGCAGCGGGTAACGCCGTATTCGGCCGCGAACTTCTCATCCCAGTAGGGGTCGAAGGCGATGATCGGCATGCCGAACGCTTTGGCGCGGATGGCCACTTCCTTGCCAATGCGACCGAGGCCGATGATTCCCATCGTTTTGTCGGCAATTTCGTGGCCGGTGAGACGGAGCCATTCGCCTTGGCGTGCGGCAGCTGCTGTGGTCACGATGTGCTTGGTGATGCCGATCAGCAGGCCGAACGTGTGTTCTGCGACGGTTGTGTGGTTGACACCTGGGGTGAAGAGAACTGGGATTTTGAGCTCCTTGGTTGCAGGCACGTCGATTTTGTCGAGGCCGATTCCGTATTTGGAGATGATCTTCAGGCGTGGCAGCGACTTCTCCAGCACCGCGCGTGAAATGGCATCGTCACCACAGAGGAAGGCATCAAAGTCGCCCGCGAGTTCGAGCATGCGTGCTTCGGTGAGTGGGCCGCGTTCACGGACGATTTCCCAGCCTTGGGATTCCATGAGAGCGTGGTGAGGGCCAGGGGTGTCTTGGTAGCTGCAGGTGGTAAGTAGGACGCGCATGCGCCGATCGAAACGGATGGTCATGGAAAAATCAAGTTTCCCGTGCATTGGGGACAAATTTTCGATGGATTCTCAATTTCTTTGGGGATCTTCGGGTTTATTCTGGGATTGGATAGAGTCGGTAGAACCGCTTGGATGCTATGCTTATGGCGTTTTGATCGACGACTTCGATGAGGGATCCCGTGCCGATGACCGTCGTCCCGAGGGGGGACCAATTGATCAGATCGCTACTCCACTGAATTTGGTAAGAGGTGTCCTCCACGCTCGGAAATCCGATCGTGAAATGGTTTGAGGCTGCACCGGTGCCTCTGGATGATTTCGTGATGGCGAGGTAGCTGCTTGGGTTGGTGGGGGAAGTGCCACTGAGAAATTCTGCGAGGTTATTGAATCGGTCGCCATCGCTGTCCTGCGTCCCGTTTTTGGTTAGATTGCCGAAATAGTCGGTTTCCCACCAATCGGGTAGACCATCGTTGTCGGTGTCGACAATTCCTAGGAGGTTCAAGCGGCCGCCGGTGGTCATTTTTCCAGAGAGGCTCGTGGTGGCGGTGGTATGGCTGAGAATTCGAGTGATTCGTTGGCTAAGCGAGTCGGCGGGGAAGTTCATGGCGGCAAAGGATACCGCTGCGGTCACATGAGGTGTGGCCATCGAGGTTCCGTTGAGGAATTGATAGGCCATCGTTGGATCTGGAACGTTCAGCACATTGCCGGTGAGGCTGAGCTTGGTGAGTAGGTTTGCCCCATCGGCTTGGGTGATTTGCATGGCTGGGATCCATGCTCCGGCAGTGGTGAGTGTCCATGTGACTGCGTCCAGTGAGTTGCCCGTGTTGTCGTAAATGATGGCGGCGATCGCGCCAGCGTTCATCGCATTGGTGACCTTCACTGAGAAATCGAGCGTGCCGCGTTGGATGAGAGCGATGTTGCCCCGCACGTTTGACGGGAAATCCGCAACGTTGCCCAGCCCGCATGATCGGATGTTTGCCGTTAGGCCGGCTGCGGGCGTGGTACCAGAATAGGTCAGAGCCTTTGTCTGGTAGCTCGTGGATCCGACGGTGATGCTTGATGTCCTAGCGGTGACCAAGCTGAGTGGTTCCGTTGAGTAAATGTTCGTACCGGGGGCGGCAAGGTCCACGGTGGTGAGTCCATAGTTTGAAAAGCTAGAGAGCCCGTAGTTTTGGTCGAACGCCGCGACGGAAATGATATTGGTCGCGGGATAGCTTGCGGGATAGAACGGAGTGCTGTCGTTGTTGGTGGCATTATTTCCTGCCGCCGCGCAAAGGATGATGCCCGCGCTGCTGAGGGCGGCAATCGCGTTTTGATCGGCGGTGGTGGGTGAGCCTCCTCCGAACGAAGCATTGAGCGCGACGATGTTTACGCCTCTTTGTTTGAGGGTGATCGCGTAGTTATAGGCTGCGATGATTGCCGAGGTGGTCATTGAGTTGCCATCAGAGGAAACCTTGAGCGGTAGGATTTTGGCGTGGTCGTTCACGCCGATCACCCCTGCATGGTTTTTTCCGATCGCACCCGCCGTTCCCGCCACGTGGGTGCCATGGTATCCTGAATCCGTGACAGAGCCATTTCCGTTTGCGAAGTTGTAGCCGTTCAAGTCATCGATGTAGCCGTCGCCATCGTCGTCGATTCCATTGCCTGCAACCTCTCCCGGATTGACCCAGATATTTGCTGTTAGATCGGGGTGGGTCAGGTCGATTCCCGTATCAACGATTCCGACGACTACCCTATTGCTGGTTTGTCTTGAGCGTTTCCAAGCGGGGATAAAATTGATATCCGCTCCACTGGTTCCTGTCGTTGCGTTGACCACCTGGCCTGTATTGAGCAGGCCCCAGAGCTTTGAGAACTCGGTATCATTGGGTGGTGGTGCGAAGACGTGGCGAATGTAGTTTGGCTCTGCGATCTCGACATTTGGGTCCGCTTGTAGCGTTTGGATCAACTCATGAGTGCTCATTTGTCGGTTGCGGACTAGGCCGACCACACGCTGTTGCTGCATCGATATTTTGTCGTAGGTTTCCGCCAACTCGATGGAATTCTTGTTTAGCGTGGTGGTGGCGTTGGTGCTTGGCACGTTCGGCTTAAACGTGACCAGTGCTTCTCCTGCGACGTATTCGTCCTCAGCAGATGTAACCACCAGAGCGAGTGCAGAGATGAATAGTGAGCCAAGTAGGGCGATGCGGGGGGCATTCATGGAAATCGGGGGTGGAGGGTGTAACAGGCGCTGATGGCTGTGGGGCTGCGGGGGGCAGTGCTACACTATACCCCCAAACTGGGGTCTTGTCTGGATCATTTCGGTTGAGTTGCTCTTATTGGCCGATTGGATGTTTCGATTTTCCAGAATTTAGATTCTTTTTTTGAGTTTCGTGGCTAGCGTCGGCACGTGCTTCCTTGGTTTTCAGAAGGTCGATTCCCGTTGTATCTCGCGCCGATGGCGGGGGTGACCGATGTGATTTTTCGGCAGATTTGCAAGGAATTGGGGGCGGATGTGATGGTGACCGAGTTTGTGTCTGCCGAGGGGATATTGCAGGCGGATGCACGGACGCGAAAATACACGGAGTTTTCCGAGCAACAGCGCCCGGTGGGGGTGCAGCTGTTTGGGGCCGACGGCAAGCG
>CAILVZ010000189.1 GCA_903837825.1 Akkermansiaceae bacterium
TCTCAGTATTTCAGCATTTACCCTCAAAAATAGCCCTCCTTTTTTCGGTCCTCCATGGCGGTTTCCGAGCGTTTGTCATCGGAGCGTGTGCCACGTTCGGTTTGGCGGGCGGCGGCGACCTCGGCGATCACTTCGTCGAGATTTGAGGCGGTCGATTCCACCGCGCCTGTGCAAGTTGCGTCGCCAATGGTGCGGAATCGGACAATTTTTTGGGTGACCGGCTCGTGGTCTTGGGGCTTTAGGAATTCGGTCACTGCGAGCAGCGATCCATTGCGCTCGAAGACGTCGCGGGAGTGGGAGAAGTAAATCGAGGGCAGAGGGATATTTTCGCGTTGGATGTACATCCAGATGTCCATTTCGGTGAAATTGGATAGCGGGAATACGCGGAAATGTTCGCCGGGGTTTTTGCGTCCGTTGAAGAGGTTCCAGAGTTCAGGCCGTTGGTTTTTTGGATCCCACTGGCCGAAGTCGTCGCGGTGTGAGAAAAATCGTTCTTTAGCACGGGCTTTCTCCTCATCGCGGCGGCCACCACCGAGGCAGGCGTCGTATTGGTTCTTCTCGATGGTGTCGAGCAGGGTGACCGTCTGAAGTTTGTTGCGTGAGGCGTTCGGGCCTTTTTCTTCGACCACGCGGCCTTGGTCGATCGATTCTTGGACTGAACCAACGACGAGTGAGGCGCGGATGAGCTCCACGAATTCATCGCGGTAGGTCATGGTTTCCTCGAAGTTGTGGCCGGTGTCGATGTGGACCAGTGGGAAGGGCATGCGTGCGGGCCAAAATGCCTTGCGGGCAAGCCAAGCCATGACGATCGAATCCTTACCGCCAGAGAAAAGTAGGGCGGGGTTTTCAAATTGGGCGGCGGTTTCTCGGAGGATGAAGATCGCTTCCGCTTCGAGCTGGTCGAGGTTGCTCAGGTGATAGTTGGGCATGGTGAATGAAGTGCTGAAAAAGAATTGCCGGTGCGGCTCGCGGAGGGAATAGGACGCCAATCGCCTCGCGTCAAGAATTAATTACTACCTTGAGCTTTTTACTAATGATTAAAATTCCATGAGCACCAGACATGGAAAACGGGGCCTCGCTCAACGCGCTGGGCGGGATTTAGTGGGCCTGGAGGCCAGTCGATGGGCTGGCGGGCGTGATCCGGCGCTCGATTGCTGCGATGAGGCTGAGGGCGCACTCCTCGACGGAACTGGTTTCGGTATCGAGAAAGAGGTCCGATTGACTGGGAGGTTCGAAGGAATGGTCTTTGCCCGTGAAATTCGGAACTTCGCCGCGGGCGGCTTTTGCGTAGAGGCCTTTCACATCGCGCTGCTCGCAGGCCTCAAAGCTCGCCTTGATGTACACCTCGAACAAGTCGTTGCCGAGTCGTTCGCGAGCGAGGGCACGGAGTTCCCCGCGCGGGGTGATGGCAGAAACGAAGGTGATGATTCCTTGAGATACGAAGATTTTAGAGATCTCCGAAATCCGGCGAATATTTTCCAGTCGATCTTCGTCCGTGAAGCCGAGGTTGGCATTCAGACCGGATCGGAGGTTGTCACCATCCAAGATGGTGGTGAAGCGTCCTTGCTGGTGGAGGATGCGCTCGGCGGCGTTGGCAATGGTGGACTTACCCGAGCCTGACAAACCGCAGAGCCAAACCACGATGCCGCGCTGACCGAGAAGGCTTTCCTTATCCTCGCGCTGCAGGAATCGGTGAAACTCAGGGTAGATGTTCATGCGGCTAGTGAAGAACAGAAAGCGGAGCGCGGGAAGCGGAATTCCCTGCAATCCGCGATGATGGATCAGAGTCCCTTACCGATGACAAACGCATCGAACCCATGGGCCTTCAGAGCATCGAGTGAGAGGATGCCCCGCCCATCAAAGACAAAGGCAGGCTTGAGCATGAGGTCGAAGATGCGAGCAAGGTCTAGGTCGTGGAATTCATTCCACTCCGTGAGGGTTGCGATCGCGTGGGCGTTCTCAGCGGCAGCGTAGGAATCTGAGCAAATTTCAATGTTTGATTCAATCAGCTCTGGAGCCACACCCACGTTGATGAGGTCTTCTCGGATGCTGTTCGCGCTCACGCGAGGGTCGTAAATCGCGAGGTGAGCGCGTTCGTGAAGAAGGTCGCGGCAGACTTGGATTGCTGGCGATTCGCGGGTGTCGTTGGTGTCCTTTTTGAAGGCAAATCCAAGAATGGCGATGCGTTTGCCATTGACCGTATTGTAAAGTGTACGGACGATTTTCTCAACGAAGCGGGACTTTTGCCAATCGTTGAGATGCACCACTTGGCGCCAGTATTCCGCGACATGGGGCAGATTAAACGAATCACAGAGATAGACGAGGTTCAAGATGTCCTTTTGGAAGCACGAGCCGCCGAAGCCGACGGAGGCTTTGAGGAATTTTGGGCCGATTCGTGAGTCCAGGCCGATGGCGCGGGCCACTTCATCCACGTCAGCGCCAGTGGCTTCGCAGAGTGCGGAAATCGAATTGATCGACGAAATCCGTTGGGCGAGAAAGGCATTGGCCACGAGTTTCGAGAGTTCAGATGACCAGAGGTTCGTGGTGAGGATGCGGTCGCGGGGGATCCATTTGGCGTAAACCGAGGCGAGGGCTTCCACGGCCGCGTGGCCTTCGGGCGTGGTTTCGCCGCCGATGAGGATGCGGTCTGGGCATTCGAGGTCTTCGACGGCGGTGCCTTCCGCGAGGAACTCAGGGTTTGAGAGGACCTGGAAGGTGGCTCCATGTGGGGAGTTCGCTGCGAGGATCGATTTGATTGCGGTGGCCGTCTTCACCGGGATGGTGCTTTTTTCGACGATGATCTTATGGCCTTCCGACACTTCTGCAATCAGGCGGGCGGCCGATTCGATGTAGCGAAGGTCTGCGGCGCGGCCAGCCCCGATGCCGTAGGATTTCGTCGGAGTTCCGACCGAAACAAAGATCAGGTCTGCCGCAGCGATTGCGGAGCGGATGTCCGTGGTGAAATGGAGGTTTCTCCCGATGGCCGAGGCGACGACTTTATCAAGACCGGGTTCATACACGGGGAGCGTGTCAGAATTCCAAGCTGCGATCCGCGCCTCGTTCATGTCGGCCACTGTGACTTGGATGTCTGGGCATTTTGCGGCGATCATGGCCATCGTGGGCCCTCCGACATAGCCCGCACCGAGGCAGCAGATCGAATGAATTTTCATAGTGTGTGAGCTAGGGAAGTTGGATGGAAGTGAGCTCGTGGGCTCAAGGGCTGGGGCAAAGTTGGAGAATACTGCGAAAGTCGAAATCCTTCAATCAAAACAGGATCTCAGATTAGAATTGGGCAAAAATTGGGCTCTTTCAGTTCAATTAGGCCCTGTTTACGCCGGTCATGCGATCCCTCACCAGATGGTAAACAAAGAGTGAATTGTAGGTGAAGTAGCGCTTGAAGAGCCGGCGTGGTTCCATCGCGAGGCGATAGGCCCACTCTAAGCCAAGTCGCTGGAAAATCGGGGGTGACTGCCTTACTTCCCCCGCGTGGAAGGCGAAGGCGGCCCCAATCCCAAAATAGACACCTGGCGGCAGGCGGTCTTTGTTTTGCGCGATCCAGAGTTCCTGCTTTGGGCACCCGAGGCCAACCCAGATGAGATTCGCTCCCGATGCTTTGATCTTTTCAGTGATCAAATCAATTTCGTGTTCTGGCCAAGCGCCGAACGGGGGCGAGTGGTGTCCTACCAGATGAACTGCGGGAAAATCTTTAGCGAATTTTTCGGTGAGGCGGTCGAGGGTGTTTTGCTTGCCACCTAGGAGAAAGTGTCGGAATTCTGATTGGCGTCCGTTCGTTGCCTTGAGGGTTTCTAACATCAAGGTCGGGCCATAGACCCGGTCGGTGAGCCTTTCGTTAGGGGGTAGCTGAGAGTTGACCGCCCACACGAGCGGCATGCCATCGGGGCAGATTAGATCAAACTGCTGCATGGCATTTCCGAACGCTTCGTCAACTCTTGCAAGTGCGGCAACGTGGGTGTTAGCCGCCTCGACGGCGTAGGTTCGATCACCTTTAGTGGCATGATCGAGAATCCAGTCCACTGCTTGAGCATAGGTGGTCGCTGCAATGGGAAGGCCAATGATCGGAATGACTTTCACAATGAATCAAATGAAGGCTTACGCTACACGCGGCAGAATGGCTCGACCGGGCGCAATTGTGCAACGGATGAAACTGCCGCGTCGCGCAGCGCGGCATCCTCGAACAGATACAACCCGTAGCCACCATATCCGCCGCCACAATATTTGTGCGCGATGGAGCCAGCGATTTCTGGGAGAGCCTGCATTCCCTCGTCCAGTTGCGTTTGATGATAGAGGTTAACGCCCGCAGCGATTTGATGGATGTCCTTGGTGAACACACCTTCCCGCGCAATTCGTCCACTTTGAGCGATTCTGTCGTAGTCGCGAGGTAGGTCAGCACAGCTTGGCGTGTCATGCTGCGAGCCGGTCCAAAGAATTGCCATGCGCCCGGTGAGGAAATCGCCGTTTTGTTTGAAATCCAGTTCGGGTTTGGTTCCGGATCGCCATACGCAGAGGCCGGTTTCTCCGATCACCGCGGGGTCTTGCCAGCCGACGCCGAGTTCGATTTCTGAGTCAAATCCGTTCTTGCCATTGATGAGTGCCCACGCGCCGCTACCCCCGAGGCCGGCGCGTTGCTCGTATGGCCACTCCCGTAGAGAAACAAGGGGGGAGATGGCGCAATTGACGATGAACTCGCCTGGGCGGGAGAAGCGTGGGACATCGAGCCAGCCGCCAGCGAAATCGACGCGTAAGGGTGCTTCGGTCGGTGCTTGAACCCAGCGGACAATGGAACTGGTAGAGACCGCTTCGAAGCGCGGCGGAGTCTTGGGAAGAATGGTATACTCCGCCCCGACTTGCGCACACAGCGCGCGTTTGATTGGTCCATACTTGTCATCCTCGGTGACAATCAGGAAGTCGGGTCGGATGCGGAGGAAATCGTCCTCGAAGTCCAATCCCTCGTTGTGACCTTGGGTGATGATCACCTCGTCGATCATCCGCAAGCCTTGAAGGAGGGCTTTTTTGTGGTCGTCCGGGATGGATGGTTTCCGGCGCTTGTGGTGCCAGAGCACATCTGCCGACGCGAATGAAACAATGAGATAATCTCCCACCGCCCGGGCCTCCTCGAAGAATTGAAGATGGCCTGCATGGAGAATGTCGTAACAACCCGAAACGAAGACTTTTTTCATGCAGTTTGGTTTTTCTGTTACGGTGAGTTGTGGTTTTTTTGCGCGAGCCGTGGCGAGCAAATTGGCCCAAAACTCGGAGGTTTGATTTTACGGATTTCGTCTAATGGAAAAATGCCAGGTCGATCGAAACTTCGTTGGATTGCTTGGGCTATGATCTTAATTCGGCAGAGTGACATCACTCGCGCGACACCGAGACATGGTGGCCGTGCGATTTGAGGAGCGCGTGTTGGCGTGCGGTATCAAGGTCGGATGCGACCATTTCAGCACACATTTCTTCGACGGTGATTTCCGGGACCCAGCCAAGTTTGGTCTTGGCCTTGGATGGGTCACCGAGCAGCGTTTCGACTTCGGCGGGGCGGAAGTAGCGGGGGTCGATTCTGACCATGATTTCGCCGACCTTGGCGGCGGGAGCCTTCACGGCATCAAGCACGCGGCGAATCGTTGCAACCTCGTGCAAGCCGCTGCCACTGAATTCAAGCTCGATCCCCGCTTCTTGGGCGGACATGCGCACGAATTCACGGACGGAGATTTGTTTGCCGGTCGCGATGACGAAATCGTCAGCGGTTTCCTGCTGAAGCATCATCCATTGCATGCGGACATAGTCTTTGGCGTGACCCCAGTCGCGAAGTGCATCCATGTTGCCAAGGTAGAGGCAGGATTCGAGGCCTTGAGCGATGTTTGCGATGGCGCGGGTGATTTTGCGGGTGACGAATGTCTCGCCGCGGCGGGGGGATTCGTGGTTGAAGAGGATGCCGTTGCAGGCATACATCCCGTAGGCTTCGCGGTAATTCACGGTGATCCAGTAAGCATACATCTTCGCCACGGCATAGGGTGAGCGTGGATGGAATGGAGTGGTTTCCTTCTGAGGAATCTCCTGCACGAGGCCATAGAGTTCCGAGGTCGATGCCTGATAGAACCGGGTTGTTTTTTCGAGACCTAGGAAGCGGATAGCTTCTAACAAGCGGAGCGTGCCGATGGCATCCACATCCGCCGTATACTCTGGGGCCTCGAACGAGACTGCGACATGTGACTGCGCACCGAGGTTGTAGACTTCATCCGGCCGCACTTCGCTGATGATGCGAGTGAGGTTCGAGCTGTCGGTGAGATCACCGTAGTGCAAGCGGAAGCGTGAATTTTCGACTTGGGGATCTTCGTAAATGTGGTCGACCCGTTGGGTGTTGAAGAGGGATGCGCGGCGCTTGATCCCGTGGACTTCGTAGCCTTTTTCGAGCAAGAACTCCGCGAGATAGGATCCGTCCTGCCCGGTGATGCCAGTGATGAGTGCGCGTTTCATGGTGTTGTGTTAGGTGGTCGAGGTTTGAGTGTTGGGGGTCAGTGGAATGAGGATCAAAGGCGGGCGTCTCCGCTGGTTAGGCTTGATTTGAAATCTTGATAGGCAGCGGCAAGTCCTTCATCAAAAGGGACTTTGGGTGACCAGCCAGTGGCTTTGATCTTTGAGATATCCAAGAGCTTACGCGGGGTTCCATCAGGTTTGGTAGGATCTGTTAGAATCTCACCTCTGAAACCAGTGGTCTTAGCCACCCGTTGTGCCAGCTCCATGATGGCGACATCGTCGCCAACCCCGACATTGACCCAATCGGGTGGCGAACTCAAGGCGAGCAGATGGAAGCAGGCGGCAGCAAGATCGTCCACGTGAAGGAATTCGCGGCGTGGGGTGCCAGTGCCCCAGATGGTGACCGATGCATCGCCACGCTCGGTCGCCTCATGGAAGCGGCGGATCATTGCGGGGATGACATGGGAGTTCTCGGCGTGATAGTTGTCGCCAGGGCCGTAGAGGTTGGTGGGCATGGCGCTGTGATACATGAGCCCATGTTGGGCACGGTAGTGCTGGCAGAGCTTTAGTCCCGCGATTTTGGCGATGGCATAGGCTTCATTGGTGACTTCCAGTTGGCTCGTGAGCAGGCAGTCTTCGGTCATCGGTTGGGGAGCCATTTTTGGATAGATGCAGGATGACCCAAGGAAAAGTGCCCGCTTTACCCCGGCCTTGCGGCTTCCCTCGATGAGATTCGAAGCGATCGAAAGGTTCTCGTAGATAAAGTCTGCAGGGTAGGTTGAATTCGCATGAATTCCGCCCACCTTGGCTGCAGCGATGATCACGATGTCTGGTTTTTCGGCAGTGAGGAAGTCGAATACCGCGCGTTGGTTGCAGAGATCCAATTGGTCGCGGGTGGCAGTGATTTGCTCAAAGCCGCCGAGCTTTTCCGCCTCGCGCATGAGGGCGGATCCGACCATGCCGCGGTGTCCGGCGATGAAGAGTTTTTTCATAAATTTGTCCCGTATCGGTTGATGAGCTTTTCGGCTTGGGCGATGGCCATGCCAGTCACTTGGTCCATGTTGTAGTATCGGTATGCTGCGAGGCGTCCGATGAAACTAGTGGATTGTTCGGCCGCGGCAAGTGCAGAGTATTGTTGAAAAACGGTGTGGGATTCGGGGGCGGGGATGGGGTAAAATGGTTCGTCGCCGGGCGTCCAGGCCTTTGGAAATTCTCGGACAATCGTCGTAGAATCGATCTGTTGACCGGTCGCATGTTTGATCTCAACGATTCGCGTGAATGGGATCTCGCGATCGGGGTAGTTCACCTGCATCGCAGATTGCCAGAAGCCGGGTTTTCCAGAAATTGGCTCGCGGGCCCGTAAGTCGTTGGCGGAAAAGGACTCGGGGTCGAAGCGCAGAGATCGGTATGGCAGAGCGCCGAAGCGGCGGTCGTAAAACTCATCGATCGCACCCGTGAAAATCAAGTGCTTGTGCTGCCAGCGTGCGCGTGCTTCCGCGAAGTCGATGCCAAGGTGCAGTTCGGCATGGGGCGATGCATTGAGCATGCGCTCAAAGAGCACGGTGTAACCGGCTTTGGGTAACGCTTGAAAGGATTCGGAAAGGTAACGATTGTCACGATTCGTGCGGACGGGGATGCGGCCGCAAACCGATGCGTCGAGCTCCCGCGGGTGGCGCTGCCATTGCTTGAGCGTGTATCCCTCGAAGAAAAGCTGATAGAATTCCTGGCCGACTTGGGATAGGATCACCTCCTCGGAGTTTTTGGGTTCGGCGATGCGGCTGCGTTTTGCCTCGAGCCACGCCGTGAACTCCTGGGTGGTCGATGGTTTTCCCTGAAGTTCCTCGAACGTGTTCAAGTTAATCGGGAAGCTCCAGAGACGGTCTCGCGTATGGCTCTTGATGGTGTAGTTCACCGCGTGCCACTCGGTGAATTGTGAAAGATAATTGACGATGCGCTGCGAGTTGGTCCGGAAATAATGTGGCCCGTAATGGTGCACGAGCACACCCGCTTGATTGATGCCGTCGTAGGCGTTTCCGCCGAGATGGTTGCGGCGGTCCACCACCACGCACTTCCAGCCTGCGGATGAGAGGCGCTCCGCCATGACGAGACCTGAGAAGCCCGCGCCGATGATGAGAAAGTCGGTGGATGCGTCAGGCCTCAAGGGGTGGTCAAATTGGGATGAGAGTTTGGATGATTCGAGCTCATGGAATGGGACGGCGAGGGAGAAGGATTGAGAAAAGGTCCACATTGAGGGCTTGTGGATTTCCAAGGAATTCGATGAGAATTCTGACGCGTTCGGTGGCAGATGGGACGCTGATCACGGTGCCTTTGAGTCCTTGAAGCGGGCCATGAGCGATCTCGACTTCATCGCCGATTTCAATGACCGGGCTCAGGGTGAGTAGTTCATCTTCCGTGCCGCCTTTCCGATTGCGAACTTCATTTTTGATGGCTTCGACGAACGCGTCAGGGACTGGCGGAATCTCCGACCCGAAGCGGACCAGACCACGAACCCCTTGGCAGAAGGTCACGGCGCGCTCCATTTCTGAGATGTCAAATTTTGCGAGGACATAGCCGGGGAACATCGACTCGACCCACCAGACTTTGCCGCGGCGAGTGGCCTTACGGTAACGCAGGCGTGGGCAAAAAACCTCGACGCCTTCGAACTCGCGAAGGCGGTCTGCGGCAATGTGCTCGCGCTTGGTTTGGCAGCGAACGCAGAACCATTGGGGTATTTTTTTTGGGGGGGGAGTCATTGGCCAAGAATTTTTTGGAGAATCGGTAGAACTCGGGTGCCGCTCCGCATCCATGCGTCGAGTCGATCTAGGCGATCATCGATGAATTGACGTTTTTCAGGGTCTTCGACATCGTTTGCCGCAGCGTTGAGTTGTTCGATTTTCGATTTCCCGCTTTCGAGGTGTGGGCGGATTTGTTCTCGGATGAAGCCGCCGACCAATCGTTTGAGTTCGACAGCCGGTTGGTAATAGGTGCGCCGTTCTGCGCTATTTTCGACTTCGCGGACGGCTCCGAGATTTTTGAGCATTCGCAACCCTTGGCTTGCGGACCCTTTGCTGATCTTTAGGCGCTCAACGAGGTCGTCGAGCGAGAGCGACTCTTGGGAAATGAAAAGCAGGCCGTAGATTTCTCCGATCGACCGCGGAAGTCCGAGCACTCGCACGGCGTCCACAAAGAACGACACCACTTGGCGTTCTAAGGGGGGCAGTGTTTGTTGAACTGCGATGGGTCGATCTTCCATGAAATGCATCATAGGCAAACTCACTGGGTTTGTTCAAACAAAAATGAACAAAGTCTTTTGATGACGAGGTGGCTTGGCATTGTTGGGTGAGGTGACCGTGATTTTGCAGTTCGATCCTTGATTAAATTGGCTGAGGCTGGTCAAATCCGTCCGATGCGCATTTTAATCACCGGCGGTGCTGGCTTTCTTGGTTCTCATCTTTGTGAACGCCTTCTGAATGAGGGGAATGAGATTATTTGCCTCGACAATTTTTTTACGGGTCGGAAACGCAACATCGCGCATTTGCTCAGCCATCCGTACTTTGAGTTGGTTCGCCATGATGTGACGGAGCCATTCCGCTACGAGGTCGATCAAATCTACAATCTCGCTTGCCCAGCCTCTCCGCCACACTACCAGCACAACCCGATCAAAACCACCAAGACCTCGGTCATGGGGGCGATTCATTGCCTCGGCTTGGCAAGACGCACGGGGGCAAGGGTTTTTCAAGCTTCCACCTCAGAAGTCTACGGAGATCCAGATGTCCATCCTCAGCCTGAATCCTACCATGGGAATGTCAACCCCATCGGGATCCGCGCCTGCTATGACGAAGGAAAGCGCTGCGCGGAGACCTTGTTTTTTGACTATCATCGCCAGAATCAGGTCGATATCCGGGTCGTCCGGATCTTCAACACGTATGGTCCCCGCATGCTGCCAGACGATGGACGGGTCGTTTCCAACTTCATCGTCCAGGCGCTTCAAGGGAAGGATCTCACGATTTATGGTGATGGAAGCCAGACGCGTTCGTTCTGCTACGTGGATGATTTGATCGAAGGCTTCATCCGCTTGATGAACCATCCGACGCTTTGCGGACCCGTCAACATCGGCAACCCTGGCGAGTTCACCATGCTCCAGCTTGCAGAGCGGGTATTGCAGAAAATTGGTGGGCCATCCAAGTTGGTCCACTTGCCTCTTCCTGGGGATGATCCGAAGCAGCGTCAGCCTGATATCACATTGGCCAGGAATGAGTTGGATTGGCATCCGACCATTTCTTTGGATCAAGGGCTGGATTCCACAATCGATTATTTTCGGAAACTGCTGACCGAGGGGCGAGGGGGTCGCACTCAAGTTAGCGGTAGGTGCTAATTTGTGAAAACTCATGGGGTCCCGTCCCGTATGGTCGTGTGATGAATCGCTTGATCTTTCTGCTTTCCCTAGCCTTTGCCACTGTTCCGTGCCAAGCGGGCTGGCAATCACTTTTCAATGGGAAGGATTTGACCGGATGGGCGGGTGACCCCCGCTTGTGGCGAGTCGAAGATGGCGTGTTGATCGGCGAAACCGACGACGCTGGCCGGAAAGTCGACACGAATACGTTCCTGATCTGGCAGGGCGGGGAGCCAGGTGATTTTGAATTGCAGTACCGGGCACGCGTGACGGGAAACAATTCCGGGGTGCAATATCGCAGCCGCATCATTGATCCTGCCAAATGGGTGGTAGGGGGATACCAAATGGATTTGCATCCTGAGGCCACCTACCTGGGCATGCTTTACGAGGAAAAAGGGCGGGGGATCGCCTGTCAGCGTGGGCAACGGGTCAAGCTGGGTGCGAAGCCCGAGTTGACGGGGAGTCTTGATGTTCCACAGGTCGATCTCGGGGTCTGGAACTCCTATCGCATCGTTGCTCAGGGCAACATTCTACGGCATTTCATCAATGGGAAACTGGCCGCAGAAATCCAGGATAACAACCTCGAGAAACGTTCGGCCAAGGGGGTGATTGCGCTGCAATTGCATGCGGGTCCAACGATGAAAACCGAGTTCAAGGATTTGAGAATTCAGATGGGTGATAAGGAGCCGGCAGGTGGGCCTCCCACTGCGGGTTGGATCTGGCAAAGCACTGCGCCGGCCGAACATGAAAAGGTGTTCTTTCGTCGCGAATTCCAGCTCCCCGAAGATGTTGCCAGTGCCTCGGTTACCGTGATTTGTGACGACTGGAGTCGGCTTTTCGTGAACGGCAAGGATCTTGGAATGGCGAGTGATTGGCTCAATCCGCGCACGTATGATTTGATGCAGCACCTCAAGCCTGGGAGCCGCAATGTCATGGCGGTGGAGGGTCGCAACGAGCGATTTGATGCGGGTCTGGCATTGCGCTTCACGGTGGTGCTGAAAAATGGCAAGCGGCTTCACATCGTTTCCGATGGAAGTTGGTCATGCAGCAAGGAGGCACCAGAAGGTTGGCAAAACCAAGATTTTGACGCGTCGGGATGGCAGAAGGCCGAAGTGATCGCCAAGATGGGCGACCGTCCTTGGGGGGCGATCATGCCACCCGAAGTGGAGGATAATGGGACGCGAGATGATCTAACCAATGCCTATCAGGTAGCGTCAGGTTTTAAGCTGGAGCGCCTCTATCGCGTTCCCTCCGACCAAGGATCATGGGTTTCCATCACGATGGATGGGAATGGGCGATTGCTCTGCTCCGACCAACTTGGGAAAATCTATCGGGTCAACTTGTCGGATGATCCTGCGGGAACGACCACGGCCGTGGCATTGCCGATTCCGTTGCATGGCGCTCAAGGTCTGCTCTGGCATGACGGCGTTTTGTGGGTCTCCGTGAACGAGGGGGGAGATCAAAGCGGTGTTTGGCGGGTGACCGACAGTGATGGTGATGGTGAATTGGATAAACCCGAGCTGATCATGCCGATGAAGGGACGCGGCGAACATGGTCCTCACTCGCTGGTTCTCGCGCCGGATGGGAAATCGATTTTCTTCGTTGCCGGAAATCACACCGATCTTCCAGACGCTAGCAAGATCGGTAAATCGTTTGTCACTCGTTCATGGGCGGAAGATCAGCTCCTGCCGCGCCGTCCCGACGCACGCGGCCACGCACGCGACCGGATGGCTCCTGGTGGGTGGATCGCAAGGTTCACTCCGGATGGCAAGAACTGGCAGCTTTTCGCCAGTGGCTTCCGGAATAATTTCGACATGGCCTTCAACGAAGATGGTGAGCTTTTCGCCTATGATGCCGACATGGAGTGGGACTTGGGGATGCCTTGGTATCGGCCAACCCGCATTTGCCATGTGATCCCAGGTGCGGAATTCGGCTGGCGCAATGGTACCGGCAAATGGCCGGATTATTATGAGGACTCGGTGGCGCCACAGCTAGACATCGGCCCGGGTTCTCCCACGGGAATGGTCTCGGGGAAGGGTGCGAAATTTCCTCAAAAATACCAACGCGCGATCTTTGCTCTCGATTGGACCTTCGCCACCCTTTACGCGATTCACTTGACTCCGGATCACGCGGGATACCGCGCCGAGCGTGAAGAATTCATTGCAGGCAAAGGCCTTCCTCTAACCGATGCGACCATCGGCAAGGATGGCGCCATGTATTTTCTAACAGGAGGTCGTCAGATTGATTCTGCGCTCTGGCGGGTCACCTACACCGGCAATGAATCGACCGAGCCAGTTGCTTACCGCTCGAAAGAATTTGCACTCATGGATGTGGCAGCGGCGCCGACTGCTTTGGGTAGCCCAGATCGCATCACCCGCTATGAGGCGCGGACCGCGCTTGAGAATGATGGGCTGCAAGGACTTCGCACGGTCGTGAATAACCCGAAGAGCACATCATGGCAGGTGATCGGTGCCGCCATCGGTCTTGCGCGGGTTGGGACGGCCGTTCAAGCGTCAGAAATTCTAACAGCACTTGATCGCCTGTCTTGGGCCAAGCTTGATCCGCAGCAAAAACTCAACTGGCTGCGCGCGGTGGGTCTTGTCTTTGCCCGCCATGGTGAGCCTGACAAGGACGCCCGGGCGAGAGTGTTAGCAAAGATCGACGATGCATTCCCCTCAACCGATCTTTTTCTGAACCGTGAACTTTGCCGAGTCCTATCCTATCTCCAAGCTCCTGGGATTGTGGCGCGCACGCTGACACTCATGGACACCGCTGGGCCTTCGCCTGCCCCTGACTGGTTGGATCTGGCCAAACGCAACGATGAGTATGGCGCCACCGTCAATGCGATGATCGCGAATTTGCCGCCCGCTCAGGTCGTTCATTATGTCTACTGCCTCCGAGTGGTGAAAGGCCCATGGCATGGCGACGAGCGGAAGCGCTTTTTTACTTGGTTGGCAAAACTCGCGCGGAATCGTGGAGGTGCGAGCTATGGCGGATTCATCGCAGACCTCCGGAAGGAAACGCTCATCACCTGTACGCCAGAAGAGCGTGCGGTCATGGAAAACTATCAGACCGTGGTTCCGCCGAATCCATTTGCGAATCTCCCTCAGATCAAAGGACCAGGCCACGATTGGACGGTCGATGAGGTGACGAAGCTTTCCGAGGGTGGCGTGGTTGGTGGCAATAAAGAGCATGGCAAGGACATCTTCCGCGCTGCGCTTTGCGCTGCGTGTCACCGGTTCGGCGGAGAGGGTGGCTCGGTTGGGCCCGACCTAAGTTCGCTGGCAGGGCGCTTCGTGATCCATGATATCGCAGAGTCGATTCTTGAACCGAACAAAGTGATTTCCGATCAATACGCATTTGATCGCGTCATCCGGCGTGATGGCACGGAGGTAACTGGAAAAATCATCGAGGAAAAAGATGAGAAGTGGATCATTGCCACCAATCCATTTGATTTCACCCAGACCACCGAGATCGAGCGCAATGAAATCAAAGAGATCAAGCGTTCGCCGGTGTCACCGATGCCTGCCGGACTGATCAATCGCCTCAACCGAGATGAGCTCAAAGACTTGCTCACCTATCTGTTAGGTAAGTGATTTGTTGGGTTTGTTAGATGATCATGCCCGCAAGCGTTGCGGAGAGGTAGGATGCAAGGGTACCGCAGAGCAGCGCCTTCATCCCGAGTTTTGCGAGATCTTCCCGGCGTTCTGGGGCTAAGGCGCCAATCCCACCAATTTGCATGCCGACGCTGCTGAAGTTGGCAAAGCCGCAGATGGCGATGCTGACGATGAGCAGGCCTTTTTCGGTAAGGATCGGCACGGAATGCTGCGTGAGATTCTTGAAGGCCACGAACTCATTGATCGTCAATTTTTGCCCAAGCAAGGTCGCCACCCCTTGAATGTCGACCGATGGCACACCCATGGCCCATGCCATTGGATAGAATGCTTTGCCGAAGACCCAGTTGAGCGTGAGGTTGAAGCTGGGGTTGAAAAGATGGCCAATCGCGACCAGTGCCCAGTCGACGCAGGCGATCACCGCGATGAAGCCGATGAGCATCGCGATGACATTCAGTGCGATTTTAAATCCCTCGGCGGATCCATGGGAGATTGCGTCGATCACGTTGATGTACTCGCTTTTCACCTGAAGTTTGGCAGTGCCCATCGTCTGGCTTGTTTCGGTTTCAGGGAATACGATTTTCGCGATGACGAGTGCGCCAGGTGCCGCCATGAGGCTGGCAGTGATCAGCTTGGGTGCCAAATCCAGTCCTGCTTGTGCACCCATGTTCACGTAAACCACGAGGACCCCACCTGCAACACAGGCGAGGCTGCCTGACATGGAGGCGAGCAATTCGCTCTGGGTCATGCCCGCAAGGTAGGGGCGGATCATCACTTGAGCTTCCACTTGGCCGACCAGCGCGCTTGCCACGTTGCTCAATGCCTCGGCACCGCTCACGCGCATGATCCAGTTCATCGCTCGGGCGACGAGTGCGACCAGCCGTTGCATGATGCCAAAGTGGTAGGAAACCGCTACAAGCGCGCAGACGAGGATGATGGTGGCACTGACGTTGAATGCGAAAACAAAGCCACCCGCCAAGTAATTTTGGAATTCTCCATTCGATGATTGGACGGCGATGCCACCGAAGACGAATGCTGCACCTTCGCGGGCGAATGTCTCAATTTTTCCAATGCCTGTTCCGACGAGTTGGAAAAATTGCGCGACGGGTCGAACGTGAAACACGAGAATTCCAATCGCCACCTGGAGCGAGAGCCCACTTAGGACTAAGCGGAGGTTGATTTTGCGGCGGTTGTTTGAAAACAGGATTGCGATGCCAAGGATGGTCGCGACGCCGATGAGGCCATGGAAACGGTCCATAATGGTAGAAAGTGAGATGCTCAAGGCCCAAGCTGAGCGATTGGGCCGACAGTTCAAGCTTCGATGCAGCTCGATCGCCTAGTGAGAAAGCATCTCGCCTGCCAAGTGGCTCAATATTCGCGTTGGAGGAGGTGGGCGGCGATCTCCTCCAAGCGCGCGGCCTTTTTTCCAAGCGGTTTCAGGGAGCTCATGGCACGCGTCGTCAATGTCGCGGCTTCTTTGCGAGCGGCGTCGAGTCCGAGGATGGCGGGGTAGGTCGCTTTTTCGACAGCGGCATCTTTCCCAGCGGTCTTGCCTAACACTTCCGTGGTTTGCGTGACATCGAGGATGTCATCGATGACTTGAAATGCCAATCCGAGGGCATGGCCGAAATCCGTAAGCGCTTTCAGCTTCGCGGGAGTCGCGTTGGCTGTCATCGCTCCGAGTCTCAATGCCGTGGTGAGCAGTGCGGCGGTCTTCGCTTCGTGAATCCGCACCAAATCGCGCCGAGTGAGTTTTTTTCCTTCGCCTTCCAAATCCATCACCTGACCGCCGATGAGTTTGGTGCTGCCGCCGGTGCCTGCGAATTCTGCGAGGTAGTCGCGAGTGCTGTATCGTTGGGTCGGCACCGTGTGTGCGAGAACGGCAAAGGATTCGGTGAGCAAGGCATCGCCGCAAAGCACCGCCATGCCCTCGCCGTAGACCTTGTGGCAAGTGGGTCTACCACGGCGCAGGTCATCATCGTCCATTGCGGGCAAATCATCATGAACCAGCGAGTAGGTATGCATCAACTCGACCGCACAGGCTGGAGCGAGTGCCTCGCTTGGATCGCCGCCGCAAGCCTCTGCCGCAGCGAGGCAAAGGACCGGCCGTAAGCGTTTGCCGCCAGAAAACACGCTGTAACGCATCGCGGCATGGATCGTGAGTGGGCGTTCCTTCGCCTTGGGCAAAAAGGCATCAAGGGCATGATCGACTTCCGCTGCGCGGGCGGCGAGGTAGCTCTTGAGGTTCATGGCGTGATCGATGGATTAGATAGTTAGAGAATCTCGGCGATCTGTACGGCGTTTAGCGCGGCGCCTTTCCGGACTTGGTCACCTACGACCCAGAGGTCGAGCGCGTGATCTAACACCAAGTTCTTGCGGATGCGGCCGACCAAGCAGTCGTCTTTGCCGGTGGTGTCGAGCGGCACGGGGAAGACTTTGTTGGATGGGTCGTCGGACACTTGGATCCCTGGCTTTCCCGCATAGGCCGCTCGCGCGACATCGGCGTCGACCGGGCGCTCGAATTGCGCGGTGATCGAGACCGAGTGGGACCGATACACTGGCACGCGCACACAGGTGCACGACACCTTGAGTTCGGGGAGGCCCATGATTTTACGGCCTTCATGGAGCATCTTGAGTTCTTCTTTGGTGTAGCCGTTGTCGGTGAAGGCATCGACTTGGGGAATCACGTTGAAGGCGATCTGGCGTGGGTAAACTTTAGGAGAAAATGGCTGACCGTTGGCGATCGCTTGCATTTGTTCTTCGAGTTCCGCGATGCCTTGGGCGCCCGAGCCAGAGACAGCTTGATAGGTCGAGGCGATGATCGCCTTGAGGCCGAAGGCTTGGTGCAAGGGTGCAAGCGCCATCAGCGAAATGATGGTGGTGCAGTTGGGATTTGCGATGATCCCGCGTGGGCGGTTCTTCGCCGCCTCGGGGTTGATCTCAGGGACCACCAGTGGCACATCCGCGTCCATGCGGAAGGCGGAAGAATTGTCGATCACCACGGCACCAGCGGCAGCGGCCGACGGGCCGAACTCAAGGGAAATCCCGCCGCCTGCGCTGAATAGCGCGATGTCCACCCCAGCGAACGAGTCATGAGTGAGTTCCTCGACCACGATTTCTTGGCCGCGGAAGGTCATGGTTTTTCCCGCCGACCGCGCGGAGGCGAGCAGTTTGAGCTTGGCCAATGGGAAATTCCGTTGCTCGAGGCACAGGAGCATTTCGACTCCAACGGCACCCGTCGCACCAACGATCGCTACATGAGGATGATTCATTTGAAAAACCGGCATCGTTTTCCGCCGAGCTTCGGAGCATACTGGCTTCCAGCTCGCTGGCAACAGATTCGTTTCTTCTCCGATTGTGGTATGGCTTTGGAGAGGATTTTGGACTTGCGGGTTTGCCAAGTCGGGGATGCCTATACTAGCGTCGAGCGGATGGTGGTGGCACAAACGTTACAGGCAGCACAGGGTTGGTTAGAATTGGGACTGGCTGACGAGGCTTTGTACGAGTTGGGATGCCTGCCGTTGGAGGCTCAGCACCGGCGCGACGCGCTTGTGTTGAAGTTGGCGGGGCAAATGGACCTGCAGGACTGGAATGCGGCATCGGAAACCGCCAGGCTCCTCTGCCTCAAGGTCGAGGACGAACCGGAGTTCTTCTTGCAGGCGGCTTTTTGTCTGCATGAAACCGGCGACACGCTTGCGGCCTGCAATCATCTGCTGCGCGGGCCCAAGGCATTGTTTGAAATGGCGGTTTTCCACTACAATCTCGCGTGCTACCTTTGGACGCTGGGCGAAGGTCCCCGTGCCCGCAGTCATCTCAAGCAGGCGATTGCAATGGACCAGTCGTTCATCGAGTCCGCCCGAACTGATCGGGATTTGATTGGGATCGAGCTGATTTAGCGTGTTGGCGCGGTGAGTTGGCCTACTCGATGTTCTGCACTTGCTCGCGGATTTTCTCGAGCTCAGTTTTCGCCACCACGATGGCTTGGGCGATACTGGCATCATTTGCCTTGGAGCCGATGGTGTTGAATTCGCGGAACAGTTCTTGGCAGAGGAAGTCCAAGGCACGGCCTGGTGGCTCGTTGGCATCGAGGTATTCGCGAAACTTGGCGAAGTGCGAATCGAGCCGAGTGAGTTCCTCGCTGATGTCGCAGCGATCGGCGAACAATGCGATTTCCTTGGCCACGCGTTCTTCGGTGGGATCTAGGTCAAGTCCTGCATCGCGGAGGCGCTTGAGGAGGAGTTCGCGGTGGCGAGCGGGTCGGTCGGATGCTCCGGTGGCGATGGTGCGAGTGAGTGAGGCGAGCGTTTCAAGGCGGGTGAGGAAGTCGGTCTTCAGGTGGCTTCCTTCGGATTCTCTCATGGTCGCCAGTTGCGCAAGAGCGCTGGTCAGCGCTGGAGCGATGGCAAGCCATGCGGCTTCCGCATCGATCTCACCGGTGCCGACGTCGATGAGCCCGGGCTGCCTGAGAAAGTCCGCGGCGGTGGGGAGGATCGGCTGGCCGATGGTGGCTCCAAGCTCCGCCAGTGCAGCAGAAAATGCCAAAGCGAGTGCGGGGTTGATTTTGAAATCTGTGGCGGTTCCTTGGGCGCGCTCGAGCTTGATCGAGACTTGAATGCGTCCGCGTGAAACCACGGCTAAAACCGCATTGCGAATCCGGGCTTCGAGTTCGTTGAGTTCGCGAGGGGCCTGAATGACGAGCTCCGCTTGTTTGCGGTTCACCGAGCTGATCTCCACCGTTGCGTGCCACGCGTCTGTCGCCGCTGAACCTCGGCCGAATCCTGTCATTGATTGCATGGCTGCAAGGTTCAAGGGTGAGCGGGCATTGGTCAATCGGGAAGACGGCATGGGTGAAACTCGATATTTCACCCCGCCCATGGAGGATCGCGACTTTACCTTTTTCATTTTCATCCGAGGCTACCGACATGGCGAAGGTATTGGTCGGACTCTCAGGCGGCGTGGATAGCGCGGTCGCGGCGGCACTTCTGGTCGAGCAAGGCCATGAGGTGGCTGCGGGGTACATGAAGAACTGGATCAACGACGAGGGGATCCCTGGGGATTGTCCTTGGGAGCAAGACATTGAAGACGCCCACGCGGTGGCGAAGTCGCTGGGCATCGAGTTTCGAGTGATCGATCTCATCGATTCCTACCGCGACCGGATTGTGGAGTTGCTGATCGACGGTTATCGCTCGGGCATCACGCCAAACCCTGATGTGTGGTGCAATCGTGAGATGAAATTCGGAGTGTTTCTCGACTACGCACTTTCCCAGGGATTTGAGCAGGTGGCCACCGGTCATTATGCGAGGCGGCGGACTTTAAGCGACGGAACGGCAGCCATCCTGCGCGGGGCGGATCCGAACAAGGACCAAAGTTATTTCCTCTCATTGATGACCCAGCGGCAGGCGGGCCACGCGCTTTTTCCAACTGGAGAAATGCTCAAGCCAGAGGTGCGGGAAGTCGCGCGGCGGTTTCATCTTCCCGTCGCTGAGAAAAAAGACAGCCAGGGAATTTGCTTTCTCGGGCAGGTGAAGATGAGCGACTTTCTCCGTCACTATGTCGCGGATTCGCCAGGCGAAATTGTCGATCCCGCTGGGGTCGTACTCGGCGAACATCGCGGACTGCATCTCTACACGATCGGTCAGCGGAAGGGACACGGCGTCGCATCGCCGCGTGAAGGCATGGCTTATGTGGTGGTTGGCAAGGATTCTGTTAGAAATCGATTGGTGGTCGGTTGGGACACGCCGGAGTCCGCGGGACTTTATGCGCAGGAATGCACGGTCGGAACTCTAACCGCTCTCAACGAACCGGTGGACGCGTGGAGGAAGGTCGATGCGCAACCGAGATACCGCGCGAAGGCCGAGCCGGCGGTCGTGGAGCAGATCGATGAAGGAAAAATCCGACTCAAGTTTCATCGGCCCCAACGGGCGATCGTCGCAGGGCAAATCTGTGCGTTCTACGACGGCGGGCGCCTGTTAGGCGGCGGAGTTTTTGAGACGGCAGATGGCGTGGGGAGGTGAAGCAAAAATGCGGATGGGTTCCGCATGATGCGCGCTTCAGCCACCAGTGCGCGGTGGACGCTTTTTCTTCGAATCGGGCGTGACGTCGCGCATGTTTGCTCCGCCATTTTGGCGTGCCTGCTGCATGTTCGCTTGGCGCTCGGCCATGCGTTGGATGAAGGATTTACCGCCGCCGGTGCGTGCCTTGAGTTCGGGTTCGGGAACTTTATTCATGATCCAGGTTTGGCAGATCGAGAAGATGTTCTGGGTGGTCCAATAGAGCGCGAGGGCTGAGGCGAAATTATAACAGAAGAAGAAAAACATTAGCGGCATGAACGTCACGATTTTCTGCTGCATCGCATCGCCCGTTTTTGGTGTCATGCGGATTTGCAAGAAGCTGCTGATCGCCATGACGATGGGGAGGATGTTCAGCGGGATGCCCCCGAGGAAGCTCAGGTGCATGAGCGTGTCCGGCTGGGAAAGGTCATCGACCCAAAGGAATCCATGGCCGCGGAGTTCCACCGCGTATTGAAGCATCCGATAGAATCCGAAGAATACGGGGATTTGAATGAACATCGGAAGGCAGCCACCTAGCGGGTTGATGCCGTATTTCCGATAGAGCCCCATCGTCTCCGTGTTGATCTTGTTCGGGTCGTCGGCATACTTCTCCTTGATCTTTGCCATTTCCGGTTGGAGCTTAGCCATGCGTTTCATGGTGTGGGTGGACTTGGCGTGCAGTGGCCAGATCACCGTGCGGACTGTGATGGTGAGGAAAATGATGGCTAGGCCCCATGATCCCGTTTTTGACAGGTGATCAAAGAGATTGTGGTAGGTGTTGAGGAGCCAGTTGAGCGGGCGGGAGACGAACCAGAACCAGCCGTATTGCATCACGTCGCTCCAGCCATCGCCCCAGGCGGCGTCCATTTGGCGGAGGAGGCGGTTGTGCTTGGGGCCGATGAAAATTAGGTAGTCCAGCGTCTTGGGCTCGCCGGGTTTGAGGGTTGCGGATGGAAGTTGCAGGCCCGCGTAGATCGAGTTCACTGTTTTCGCTTGGTCGTCCAGTCGGACTTGGGTGGATTTCGCCCAGAGCGATGCGATGGCGGGTTCCTTCGGGCGGAGCACCGTGGTGAAGAATTGGTTGGTCACCCCAGCGAGTTCCGTCGGTTTTTCGCCACCACCATGGATCGTGGATTGTGCGGCGCTGATCATGTTACCTTTGAATTTCGACGCATCCTTGAAGTTGATGCTGCCATTTTCACGCCAGAAGAAGCCGGTTTGTTGGCTGACCTCCGACTGGTAGGATGGGGAGGCCTCGCCGAGAAAAATGCTCCATTGCCCGAGGTTGAGTGCGGTGGTGGCTGCATTCTCGAGATTGAGCTGGAAATCGAGTAGATATGACGAACCTGGCTTGGTGGATTCCACCAAGGTGAAGGTTTTTTTGACGATCAATCCCGAGGCGAGTTTGGCGATGTAAACCGCCTTTTTGCCTTTGATGGACTCCTCGGTTTTGTAGGCGTAGGGGATATTTTCCAAGCTCTCATCTGCACCTGCTAGACCGCCGATGGGTCCTAGGTCGAAGTGATTGACTTGAACGAGGTCGGTTTTGCTGCCGACTTTGAATTGTTTTTTGAATTCGGCGTGTTTGATGCCGCCGCCGATGTTGCTCAGGGTGAAGATGACGTCTTCGCTTTCGAGAGTGGTGGTTTCCTCTTCGGTTGGGGCTGGGGGTGTCTCGACCGTGAGCCCTGGGGTGGTGGTGGTCGGCGCGCCTGTGTTACTCGCTGCTAGATTTTTTTGGAGTGCCAGTTCGCGCTCGGCCACTTCGCGTTGGGCGATGCTGTTCTTGTTTGCGTAGTAGAGGTTGGCAGCAAGAAGACTACCGCAGAGGGCGAGGATGGCCCAAGTTTTTCGATCGTACATGGATTCGATGGGGAAAAGTTAGAAGGTGTTGGTGTGATGGTGACAGGAGCAGTCGTTTTTTCTTGGGCGCTGGATCGCGGGCGATGGGACCGGATCGTGGCCGGAGCCGCCCCACGGATGGCAGCGGAAAATGCGGCAAATGCCAAACCATGAGCCTAGTAGCGGGCCATGCGCCTCGACCGACTCGAGGAAATAATGCGAGCAGCTCGGTGAAAACCGGCAGCCGGCAGATGGCCCCGCAGTGAATTTTAGCATCGGCCCAAGCACCCGCTGATAGAAGCGGATCAGGAGACGAATCACAGCGGTGGCGAGATCCGAGATCATGCGGGTGTTTGGGGGCGGGGGAAGAGCCCGAGCCGCTTGGCTTGGCGCACCCAGTCTTCTTCGAGCTCGGTGAAGGTTGCAGCTGCGGCGTTGGGGCGGGCGATGGTCACGAGGAAGCGGCGGAGTTCGATGAATTCGGGAGCGTGAGCTTGCACGAGTGAGCGGAACCGACGACGAAGCAGGTTACGGTCGTGGGCTTTGCCGCTCCGCTTGGTCGTGATGAAGCCCGTGCGAAGCGTCGTGAGCGAAGGGTCTGCCAGCGTGCTTAAAATGACAAACCGGCCGACTTTCGCCTGGCCGGTGGTTTTTACCCGCGCAAAGTCAGCGCGGTGAGTCATGCTGCCTGTCCGCGGGAGTCGCATGGTGGAGATGCTATCAACTCACGATGCGGAACCGAGGGGACACCTCAGTTGCCGTGCTGCGTGGTGTGACGGCTGTATTGGATTTCAACGCCCTTCGGAACGAGACGCTTGCGTCCTTTTTGGCGACGGCGGCGAAGGATGTCGCGGCCAGATTTGGTGGCCATGCGGGCTCGGAAGCCAAATTGGTTTTTCCGGGTGCGCTTGGATGGCTGATAGGTGCGTTTGCTCATGGCTGGTGCCTCAAATAAAGGTTCGTAATCCGTCCGGGATGCGGCTCGGGGGGCGAACTCTATGCATCCAAAGCGGGTTGTCAACCCGGCAGTGGCAGGAAAATGCGAATTTTTAATCGCCCGAATCGCCGCACATCCGGGCGACATCGAGAAACTCAGCAAGTTCGTCCGCGGTGAGTCCGAGTTCGGCCAGCTGGTTTTCACAAATTTCTTGGACGGTTTTGCCAGAATCCAGTGCCTGTTTCGCGATGGCCGATGCGCGATCGTAGCCGATGCGGGGGGCCAGTGCGGTGACCATCGAGAGCGACAGCCCGATGAATTGCTGGCATCGAGCTTCGTCGGCCTCGATGCCACGGACGCAGCGGGTGGAGAGCTCGATGGCAGCACTCGCCATGAGCTGGATGGACTCCAGTAGGCAAGCCGCGAGCAGCGGCATCGAGACATTGAGCTCGAGAAATCCGCCTGCGCCGCACCAAGTGATCGTCGTTTGATTTCCTGCAACGCGTGCAACCACCATGGTGACGGATTCTGGCATCACTGGGTTGGTTTTTCCGGGCATGATCGAGGATCCGGGCTGGGTGGCGGGCAGGCGGATTTCCCCAAGACCACAACGAGGGCCTGATGCAAGCAGGCGGATGTCCGAGGCGATCTTGTGCAGTGATACGGCAATGGTTGCCAGTTGGCCGTGGGCCTCGACGCAGGCGTCTTTGGACGATTGTGCCTCGAAGTGGTTTTCAGCTTCGCGGAATGGGATGCCAGTTGCCGCCTCCAAGCGCGAGATGACCTTCGCCGCGAAATCGCGGTGGGTGTTGAGCCCGTTGCCGATGGCCGTGCCGCCGATGGGGAGTTCGATCAGCGCGTCGGTCGCCTTCCATGCGCGGAGAACCGCCAGTTGAGTCTGGTGTGCCCATGCGCCAAATTCATCACCGAGCCGCATGGGGGTAGCGTCCATCAAGTGGGTTCTGCCGATTTTAAAAATCGGGTGGAATTCTCGCGATTTCGCCAGCAAGCTCGCAGATAAGTTTTCCAGCGATGGGATCAGGTGGTTGCGGATTTCCCGCGCCGCCGCCAGATGGATCGCGGTGGGGAAGGTGTCGTTCGACGACTGGCCATGGTTGATGTGGTCATTCGGGTGGGCAGTCACTCCATCGCGGGCGCAGAGGTGAGCGATGACCTCATTCACGTTCATGTTCGTCGAGGTGCCTGAGCCGGTTTGGTAAATGTCCACGGGGAATTGGTCATCGTGGCGTCCGTCAGCGATTTCGGCCGCCGCGCTGGCGATGGCAGAGGCAAGGGGGGCGGGGAGAAGGCCTAACTCCGCGTTGGTCTGAGCAGCTGCCTTCTTGATGAGGCCGTAGGCATGGATTAGCGGCGTGGGCAGGCGAGTCCCAGAGATTGGGAAATTGAGCACCGCGCGCTGGGTCGAGGCTCCGTAAAGCGCGCCGATCGGGACATCCATGTCGCCCATGGAATCGTGTTCCTTCCGTTGAGGGTGAGTTGGGTCGTTCATAGTGGGGGAGGGGGATGTGTGTAAAAAATACGCAGCATCAGCATCGCCCGAGTTGGTCGGTTCCGCAAGTTCCGATCGGTGTACGGCGTGCTGGCTATTTCGCTTTTCCTTAGCGATTGAGTTTGGCTAAATCCTGGCCGACATGAGCGAAATCGTAATTCTATTTTCCGGACAGGGCGCCCAAAAAATCGGCATGGGCAAAGATTGGGTGGAGTCGTCTGCAACCGCACGCGCGATGGCGGAACAGGCGGATCGCACCCTCGGGTTTTCCATTTCCTCGATCATGTTCGATGGGCCAGAGGACGAGTTGACCCGCACGTCACGCTGCCAACCAGCGCTCTATCTCCACGGTCTCATGGGACTCGCCTTGGTCCGCGAGCGTTTGCCAAATCTGGTGCCCGTGGCGGCGGCAGGGCTTTCGCTGGGAGAATTTACGGCTCATGCGGCGGCAGGGACGTTTTCCTTTGAAGATGGTCTCCGCCTCGTTGCACGGCGCGGCGAATTCATGGAGCAGGCGTGTCAAGCGACCGAAGGTTCGATGGCGGCGCTCATTGGCGGGGAGGAGCCACAAGTCCGTGCGCTCGCTGCGGCAGCCGATGTGGATGTCGCGAATCTCAACGCTCCGGGGCAGATTGTCCTCTCAGGAAGTGTAGTCGGCATCGATGCAGCGATCGCTCAGGCCAAGGACTTCGGGATTCGCCGGGCGATCAAGCTGAATGTCGCGGGTGCCTATCACTCACGGTTGATGCAAAGCGCGCAGGACCAGCTTGTTGCAGAATTGGTCACGGTTTCGATTCAATCGCCCGCGCTACCGGTTGTTTGCAACTTCGGTGCATCGGTCGTCTCCGACGCAGCGACGATCCGGAGCATGCTGGAGAAACAAGTCACCGGCTCGGTCCGCTGGACGGAGTCGATCCAGCTTCTAATCTCTCAGGGCCACCGCAATTTCCTTGAGCTTGGCCCAGGCAAGGTCATTGCTGGCCTTGTGTCGAAGATCGACAAGGACGTGGTCGTTCATTCGGTTGAGGATGCGGCCTCGCTTGAGGCTACGGTTCAGGCATTATCATAAGAGATTTGAGGGTATAGGCGTGATCCGATCATTGTTATCCGGGCTTCATTCCATTTGGATCAAGGGGTTTTGATGGAAAAAAGCCGAAAACGTTAAAAAATAGGTTGCGAAGACCAAGCTGGCTAAATAGTTTCCCGCACCCGAGCGGGACATGGAGCGGTAGCTCAGTTGGTTAGAGCGCCAGCCTGTCACGTTGGAGGTCGCGGGTTCGAGCCCCGTCCGCTCCGCCATCTCTCGTTCGGTCAATTAACCCCGCCTGCAAAGGCGGGGTTTTTCTGTTAATGCTTTCGTGCTCGCTGCGCGGATCTTCGGATTCAACGGCCACCTTTTTTTACCCAAGAGTCACGCAACGCAACCGTGCGGTTGAAGACTGGCTTAATGCCGGGTTGGTGGTCGGTGAGATCGGCGATGAAGTAGCCGGTACGATCAAATTGGCAGGAAAACCCTTGATCTGCCGTCGCAAGTGCAGGCTCAATTTTTCCTGTTAGGGTCTTGAGTGAGTCTGGGTTGATGACGTTCAGGAAGCCACCCTCAGCGGAGTCAGGGTCTTCCACGCTGAACAGGCGGTCATAAATCCGGATTTCAGCATCCACCCCGGTGGCGACATCCACCCAGTGGATCGCGGCCTTGCACTCGACTCCTTCGGGTGAGTCTGCCCCCACAGTTCCTGGGAGGATTTCTGCACGAATGAGGGTGATGGTTCCGGCATCATCCTTTTCGAAGCCGACACAGCGGATGATGTGACCTCCCTTGAGCCGAACGTGGCGGCCGGGCCCGAGGCGATGGAATTTTTTCTCGGGGAATTCCATGAAGTCTTCGCGCTCGATCCAGACCTCCGAGGAAATCGGGATGTCGCGGATGCCGGCCTCCGGATTTTGCGGGTGGTTCGGGACGTCGACCACGACCAGTGGTTCGGCTGCCCAGTTTTCCAGTACCACCTTCACGGGATCGAGTACTGCCATGCGGCGTGGTGCGGATTGGTTGAGGAAATCCCGCACATCGAACTCTAACAGAGCAACATCGGTGGTGCCACTGAATTTGGTGATGCCGACGCGTTTGCAGAAATGCACAACTGCCTCGGGTGGATATCCGCGGCGACGTAGGCCGGAAATTGTTGGAAGCCGTGGGTCATCCCAACCGTTGACATGGCCTTCTTGTACGAGTTGGAGCAGCTTGCGCTTGCTCATCACCGTGTAGGTGAGATTCAAGCGGGCGAATTCGATCTGCCTTGGCTTGGATGGGACTGGGCAGTTCTCGATGAACCAATCATAAAGTGGGCGGTGGTTTTCAAACTCCAGTGTGCAGAGCGAGTGGGTGATGTGCTCAAGCGCGTCTTCGAGTGGATGAGCGAAATCGTAAAGCGGATAGATGCACCAAGCATCGCCAGTGTTGTGATGGTGTGCATGCATGATCCGATAGAGCACCGGATCGCGTAGGTTCATGTTTGGTGATGCGAGGTCGATCTTCGCACGGAGCACGCACTCACCCTCCTTGAACTCCCCGGCCTTCATTCGCGCAAACAGATCGAGGTTCTCTGCGATCGGTCGATCCCGAAAGGGCGATGGTGTGCCGGGTTTTGTTAGATTTCCACGATTTGACCGCATTTCTTCGGCGGATTGTTGTTCGACATAGGCCTTGCCCTCGCGGATCAGGTGGACGGCGCAATCATGGAAAAAGGTAAAATAGTCACTGGCGAAGTAGAGGTCGCTGTCCCAGTCGAAGCCGAGCCATTTCACATCGGTTTTGATGCTCTCGACGTATTCAGTTTCTTCTTTTTCGGGGTTCGTGTCGTCGAACCGAAGGTGGCACTTGGCATTCAAGCCAGTATTTTCCAAGGCGATGCCAAAGTTTAAGCAAATCGACTTCGCGTGACCGATGTGCAGGTAGCCATTCGGTTCGGGAGGAAAGCGGGTGATGATGGTGTCGTGTTTGCCGGTGGCGATGTCGTCGGCGATGATCTCGCGGATGAAGTCGAGTTTGGCGGGCGGCGGTGTGGAGTCGGACATTGAAAAATGTGAAGTTGGAATCCGTTAGATTCGGTAGACTAGGCTTTGGGATTCGGTGGGTCGATCGGCTGAGGGCGAGTGGACTGATTGGCGGTGGTGACAGGTTAGTCGATTTTACGCTATTTCGCCAATTCAATCAAAAGCGCTTGGTTTAGGCGGATGCCGGCCTCGAAATTTTCGACTGGAAAATTTTCGTTGGGCGCGTGGATCTGGGCATCGGATAGGGCGAGGCCTAACAGAAGTGTGTCGACCCCGAGGATTTCGCGGAAGGTTTGGACGATGGGGATGCTGCCACCTTCGCGGATGAGGACTGGTTCTGCATCGAACGAACTGCGGAGAGCCGCGCGGGCGGCGAGGCCAAATTTTGAGTTGGGATCGGCGACGTAGGGTTTTCCGTCGTGCCCAATTTGAACCTCGATTGTCACGCCTGGTGGGCAGTGGCGTTCAAGGTGGCGTTGGACTTGGAGTAGGATTTCCTTTGGGTCTTGATCGGGCACGAGGCGGAAGGAAAGTTTGGCGAATGCCTCTGCGGGGAGCACGGTTTTCGACCCTTCGCCTTGGTATCCGCTACCGATTCCATTTACCTCTGCAGTGGGGCGTGCCCAGGTGCGTTCCGCCGAGCTATAGCCGGGTTCTCCAAACAGGCTAGTAGATCCAGTCACCGAGAGATAATCGGCGTCGCTCGCACCTGGGACGCTTGCCCACATTTCTCTTTCCCATGGTTCTAGCGGGCGGACTTGGTCGTAAAATCCCTTGATGGCGACGCGGCCATCGGCATCGTGGAGGCTGGCGACGAGCCGAGCGATTGCTGCTGCAGGGTTTGCAATAACACCGCCGAACAGGCCCGAGTGGAGGTCGCCCTTTGGTCCACGAAGGATCACCTCGCAGCAGGCGATACCTCGTAGGCCGTAGCCCAGCGTTGGAACGCTAGGCGCGACCATACCGGTGTCGGAAATCGCGATGACATCGCAGCGGAGCTCCTCGCGGTGCTGCTGGAGGAAGGCGGCGAGATTTGGGCTTCCGATTTCCTCTTCGCCTTCAAACAGAAAGATGAGGTTCACGGGTAGCTCGCCCTGTTCGCGCAGGGTCTTTTCGACGCCGAGGATGTGTGCCATCATTTGGCCTTTATTGTCGGTAGCGCCGCGGGCCCAGATCCTGCCATCGCGGATGATGGGCTCGAAGGGGGCACTCGTCCACAAGGCAAGTGGATCGACGGGTTGCACGTCGTAGTGACCGTAGATCAAGACCGTGCGGCGGCCAGGCAGATGCTTGTTTCGTGCGAGGACGACGGGGTGCTTCGGCGTCTCGTGGAGTTCTGTCGCGAGGCCGATTTCCGTGAGCTTGGTGATGAGCCAATTCGCGCAGTTCCGGACGTCGCTGGCGTGGTTTGAGTCGGTTGAGATGCTCGGAAAGCGCAGGAACGAAAAAAGATTTTCAAGGTCGTAAGTCACGCACGGGATGCTGGCGGGTCGGGTGCCCATCTCGCAAGGCGAAATCCTCAAGCATGGGCTTTGAGCGAGAAATGGGTGCAAACGTTGACCATTTCATGCACGGGGTGCTCCAGTGGAGAGATTGCATGTTTTTCACCATTCCTCGAAAGGGATCGAGAAGATTCGCCAGCAATGGCCCGGATTCAAAAACGATGTGGACTTACCCGATTGGAACGTAGAGGTGACTTTTGTTGATCCAATCGGCAACGGCGGGAGCAAGCCATGGGTGTTTTTTTTCGCCGTTGGCGATGGCGTCTCGGATTTTGGTGGCAGATGCTGGGTGCTCGCCATGAATCACGTGGAGGCGGTAACCCTCTCGCGGCTCAGGGTCGTGGTCGCGTGCGAGGACGATGAATTCGACTCGTGCAGCGAGCCGTTCTGGATGTTTCCAGTGCGGGAGAGCTTCCCACTGATCGCAACCCATGACCCAGAACAAACGTGCGTGAGGAAATCGTCCTGCCATCGCCTCTGCTGTCTGGTAGGAATAGGATGGAGCCGCTTGATGGAGTTCGAATTCATCCACGACCGCCCAAGGGATCTGTCCCGTGGCGAGGCGCAGCATCTCGCAGCGGTCCTCGCCACGGCTCGGTGAAGTGCCTAGTTTGTGCGGAGAAATGTGGCAGGGCAGAAAGCGGACCTCATCGAGTTCCAACGACTCTTTTGCCGCCGTTGCGAGTTGGAGGTGTCCGAGATGGACGGGATCGAATGTCCCTCCGAAGAGGGCGACTTTTTTCGGTTCGCTCATGCTAGGCA
>CAILVZ010000190.1 GCA_903837825.1 Akkermansiaceae bacterium
CATTGTCATAAGCCTCAGCGCAGAAGAATACCCGACCATCTCGGGCTCGCGCACGCCTCACCGACCAATTCCAAAATTCCATCGGAACCAAATGCGCCATGTCCGCCCGAAATCCATCAACCCCAAGCCCCTGCCAGTAAGCGATGATCCGATCCATGAACCTCCATGTTTTGGGAACTTCGGTTAGATCTGCATCGCCGCTAGGTAACGCCGACGTATCTCTACCTTTCGTGAAATCATGTCCATAGTTTAGTTTCACCGCCTCATACCAATCGTCGCGTGAAGGAGCCCATGAAATCACATTATTCCCAGTCACCCTGCCAAATTCCGACTCGCCCGCAAAACGGCCATCGCAGCCTGGCAAATCCGCAGTGGGCAACTTCACTGGTGGACCACCTCCAGGATCATTGGAGCGAAGGTAGAAAAAATGATTATCACGCTCAAAAAAAATATCTTTTCGATCGTCATCACCAAATGACCATTCCGGCATGACATCCGACGCATACGACCGCGCGACATGATTCGGGATAAAATCGATGATGACCTTGAACCCGAAGGCATGACAACGTGCCACCAGATCCTTGAACTCGGTGATCCGATTCTCAGGCTCCAACGCGTAGTCGGGACAGACGTCGAAGTAATCCCGAATCGCGTAAGGACTACCTGCGACACCCTTGAGGACATCCGGGTCATCGGCAGGCCTGCCAGGATACGCCGTACCACTTGCTTGCTCGATCACACCCGTTAGCCACAGGTGGGTAAATCCCATCTCTCGCAGTGACTCGAGTGCCTTCTCATTGATGTCAGAAAACTTTCCACTGCCATTTTCCGCGATCGTACCGCCGACTTTTCGGCTTTCATTGGTATTCCCGAAGGTTCGCACCATGAGCTGATAGATCACCGGTCGGGTAATGCTCGATGCGGTACCAATCTCTTCCATCACGAGATTGCAGCAGAACCAGAGCCCAATGACCAGCACCTAGTCAGCGATCCCCACCGCGAACCCACTCGATCTCGGCACCAAGTCAATCTTTCTTCCACCGCTCCTCGCGAATCACGGCAAGCGCATCATACAGCGCAAAAAGCAGGGAAAACACGGTGATAAACGCGCAGCCACCCCACCAAAACAAAACTCTCCAAACGCTTTCCCAAAGCCATGCCTCGATCACCCACAATCCTATCACGAGCATTCCGAGGGGCACCAGCGCAATTCCAAAAAGCCACTTCCGGCGCTCCGTGCGATCATAAAGAATCGCGCGCGCAAGGTCAGAACTCGCACTCCAGTTCCCAGTTGTTTTCGGATCCATAGTTGATGTTCTAAGGCGCACCCAGCGGTGCAATCGCGTTCATGTACCACTCCCAAAGCCGCCATCCGCCCACCATCCAAGCCACCGCGCCCATCGCAAGAAATGGACCGAACGGAAGTTGCCGGCCAAAACCGATTCGACCAATCACTGCCGCAATGATCGCGAAGATCGACGATGCAAAAAGCGTGAATAGCACTCCGCCCCACCCAAAAAATGCACCAATCATACCTAGCAAGTGCACATCCCCCATCCCCATCGCCTCACGAGGAATCACCGCTGAGGTTGCAAGTCCCGCGAGCGAGCTAATCTCTGAGATCTGATAGACTTTTCCGTTAGGCAGTTCGACTTCCGTGTCACGAATGACCAGTAAACCACCACCCACGGAATCCCCACTTACTTCGATCGTCGTCGCTTCAATAATGAGTCGATCCGTCTTTCTAGAGAAAATATCCCACCAAGGAATCAGATCGTCGGCGATCACAAAATGCATCGGCTCAAGATCATGGGTCGGCTCCCTCAGTGACCATGCCACCGGCTTATCGAACTTCATTGACCTCTTACCAAAGGCGATTTTCCCCAGTTCCACCACACTCCAAAGACCCACGAAACCAACCATCCAACCGATTGCACCATGGATCACTCCAGAAAGCACGCTCCCCATTTCACCCGCAAGAACCGGCAGTTGCGGCCAGAGTCCACAGGCGATCAAGCCCGTAGCTGAACCCGCCCAAGTGAAAGAGATCGGAATAATCAGGTGCTCGGCATCAATGAAGGTGATCACAACAAGCAACGCCATCAATAGCCACAGCAATGGAACCACAACGAGGGACGATGGAACAAACAACCACCAAACCAACGTAAACAAAAGGGCCGTCAACAATTCCACTCCAAAGTAGCGAAAAGCGATGTGTGCCCCGCATTCGTTGCATTTCCCGCGCAGCAACAACCAACTGATCAACGGCAAGTTCAACCACATGGGGATTGGCTTCTTGCAAGCTGGACAAAACGATCGCTTTGGAGAATTGACCGAAAGCCCAAGCGGCACGCGATAAATGACCACGTTCAGAAATGAACCCATGCAGGCACCGACAAAGAATACCGGAATCAGCCAGATCCAATGCTCAACGGGCGGATAAATCATTGTGGTGTCCAAGGTGGCACCATTCAAGCCCATCACGCGTCCCTGCCAAGAAGAAAGGATCGGATTCAATTGGCGGGACGATCGAAGGTGGATTAAACTGAGGATTGCTTCTCCATCATGACGATGCACCTCAAAATTCCAGCCATCTGGAGTGCCTTTGCCAGCGTAGCCATCGGCGCCGCCATTTGGCAGGCGCACGTCGCGGTGCACACCACCCAGCCGATTGAGGGAGTTCAGCCGATTTCACCTAAGAGGACCCGCAACCTAACTACCCACTCGAAACCCTCAAGCACTCCGTATGAATCCTACAAGATGCACTGTGGCATGGGGATCACTCGCGAGGAAATCGGCTGGATCCTCGATGATTTCAAGGCGGCCCAAATCGATTCGACTGGCCAAGCGGTCACCCGAGACGCCTGTCTCGCCCTGCGAAAATCACAGCAGCGATGGTACCATGACGCGCTGGTTGAAGCATTGAGCCTCGATCGCGTGCAATCTGGACAAACCATGCAACGCTTGAACCAAAACCTCGCGCAAGCCGCATCGATCTTCATTGAGTCACTCAATCGCTCGCAACACCCGCTATCCGCAGAGGAAACCTGTATTGACACCTTTGAAACCGAGACCATTCGCGAGTTCATCTCAGCAGATCATTGGATGTTTGACTCGACGATGCCCGCACAGCCATGGGACCTATGTACCCTCACGCCTGAGCAGGAAAGAATCACTTGGATGCACTGGTATCAGACTAAATCCGCACCAAACTCTCTTCTATCAGAACCTAACAGCATTAATACCTTATCTGTCCGCTGCCTCGCCCCCGCCTCGCTCATGCCGGCCAACATGATTTTTCCGTTTCTAACCAATCAGATATTCAAAGAAGCCAGCAATCCACTCGAAACGCTAAGTGACGAATCAGCCTCCGAACTCATCGCCCAAATCTGCGTGCTTCATCCAGCACAATTGAAAATTCTTCTGCTGCTCAAACCCGCCATGGCACCCCAAATCGGCGACGCATTGCAAATGTGGATGCCATGAAGCTCGCAAGAAAATAGAGCATCTCATTCACCTGCCGCTCAACGTCGCCGCGTCCATGTCTCATTGGCATATCTCGCAAGCACTCGGCGTTCGATGTCTTGCGGATCCGGATGAAACTCCGTAGCGCTCCAGCGATCTGATAACCGACTTGCAAATGACTCAGCGCGTTGTCGTGAAATCCGCTCATCTCCACAACTCACCCCCACCGAACCTTGGTGCAATAAACCCGTTCTTGATCGCCTTTGACCTGCGCCAGCGAGCTTTCGCAGATCGGGACCGATCAAATCATGGCCTACGGGGTTTTCGAAACACAGCGCGTCACCAGTCTGCTCTGCCCCAGCACTCAGCTGGTTCCCAATCCCCTCGGCATCAAGACAACCTGCAAGCGCCTCATGAATCCGTAGGTAACTCTCTGCCCCGCGACTTTTGGCAATCCCCTCGCTCTGTGGCACGACCAGCGTGTATGTCCAGTCCCGCCGGTGATCGACCACCCCACCCCCTGTCCATCGCCGCACCGAATTCACCCCTGGAAATTTTGCCTCTGCCAACGCGATTTCCCCGAAGTACCCCACACTCACCCAGTCGCCTAGCCAGCCATAAACCCGCAAAATTGGCAATTCCGCCACCTCTAACAACCACTCATCCACGGCCATAACATCATCGCCACGACGTGCAACCGCATCGAACCAAACCGCCA
>CAILVZ010000191.1 GCA_903837825.1 Akkermansiaceae bacterium
ACACACCGGGCACACCGACTCCAGCCTAACAAAAAATCCCGGAGCTTTTCAGCTTCGGGACTCATTGACTTTCAACGGAAAGTGCTCGAAAGAGGACTCGAACCTCCACAGGTTACCCTACTAGATCCTTAGTCTAGCGCGTCTACCAATTCCGCCATCCGAGCAATCGTTTGGTTGGGGGGCAGTTGTTATGGTCTTGCCTTAGGATTTGCAAGCGAATCTTCAAAAAAACTCGAAAATCCTTCATTCTGCGGCGATTTCTCCGCTTCCGGCTTGCTTCCACGCTACCAAACGAAACGATGGGCCAGCAAATCCTATGGAATCGATCCGAGCCCAATCCGTCGTTAAGTCCTTCGGGAACACCCGCGCCCTTGATGGAATCTCCCTCGAGATTGATCCCGGCGAGTTATTTTTTCTGCTCGGGGCATCGGGCTGCGGGAAAACCACCTTACTGCGCTGCATCGCCGGACTCGAAACTCCAACCAGTGGCTCGATCTTTTTTGGCGAGCGCGAGGTCACAAAAATGCCCCCTCACAAACGCGAAGCAGCGATGGTCTTCCAAAGCTACGCACTCTGGCCCCATCTAACGGTTGGCCAAAACATCGCATTCGGCCTCGAGGAACGGAAAGTGCCGAGGGCGGAAATCAAACAGCGCGTCGCCGAGGCGCTCGAAATGGTCCAGCTCGGAGGATTTGGCGAGCGCGCAATCGACCAAATGTCCGGCGGTCAACAACAACGGGTCTCACTCGCCCGCGCGCTGGTCGTGAGGCCAAAATGCCTGCTCTTGGATGAGCCTCTCTCCAACCTCGACGCGCAGTTGCGCGTGGAAATGCGCCGCGAAATCCGCCGCATCGTGAAGGAAAACGGCCTAACAGGAATCTATGTGACCCATGACCAAGAAGAGGCACTCGCGATGGCCGACCGCATGGCAGTGCTGACGCGTGGCCAAATCGGGCAGATCGGCACACCAGAACAAATTTACCGCACCCCACAAAGCGCGTATGTCGCCCATTTCATTGGCGAGACGAACTTGCTCGCAGGAAATGCCATCGAGATTAAATATGGCTACATGGTGGTTGAGACCGCCGCCGGTCGCCTAACAGGTCGGATTTCTGATTCAAACTGGTCGCCGGTTGCTGGGGATGCCGTTCAACTTTCAATTCGTCCTGAGGCGTGGCGACTCCAAGACACCGAAGGTGAAAATGCCCTTGCCGGCACCATCGTCGAGCGCAGCTACCTCGGCCAGCGGATTCAATACTGGATCGAGACCGCAGCGGGCTGCCAGCAGGTGGTGGAGATGAATCCTCACGTGATCCACGAACCCAGCACCGCAAAAATCGTCCTGCATGCCCGCCATGACGATGTGGTCATTTTAAAACCGTAATTCACCCACTAGATGAGAAAGCGCGCATCGATCATTTTTGGACTGTTGGTGATCATCATCGCACTGCCAATCGCATTGCGCAGGCAGACGGCAACCACCACGGTAAACAAGGCGGATGACACGCTCGTGATTCTAAGCCCGCACAATGAATCGATCCGTCAAGAATTCGGAGAAGCCTTTGCCGCACACTGGAAAAAAAGCTCGGGGCGCTCGCTTTACATCGACTGGCGGACGCCAGGTGGCACCTCGGAAATCCGCATGGTGTTAGATGCCAGTTTTAAGGCCGCAGACGAAACTCAGCGTGAAGGAATCGGCGTGGATTTATTTTTCGGCGGTGGCGAGCCGGACTTCGCAAGTCAGGCGAAAAAAGGTAGACTCCTTCCCCTAAGTGTCTTCGGTGCGCACCCTGAATGGTTCGAAAACGATGGAGTCATTCCCGAGACCTTTACCGGCGAGCGCTACTACCCGACCGACCACGTCTGGGTCGGGACTTGCATGTCCCAATTCGGCATCTGCTATAGCCCAGATGTTCTCAAAAGACTTCAAATCCCCTGCCCCAAAACATGGAATGACTTGGGTGATCCACGTTACGCGGGCGCACTCGCACTTTCGGACCCCACCAAAAGCGGATCGGTGGCGCGCGCATTCGAGTTATTAGTTCAGTCAGAAATGCAACGAAATCTAACAGGATCTAACATGGATCGCGCTACAGCCATGGATGCCGGTTGGGCGGCTGGCCTTCAACTGATCCAGCGCATGGCGGCAAATGCGCGCTATTTCACCGACAGCGCCTCGAAGATCCCTCAAGATATCGGGCAAGGAAATGCCGCCGCCGGCATGTGCATCGATTTCTATGGGCGCTCATTTGCTGACGAGCTCAAATCCGCATCTGGCAAGTCACGCGTCGTTTGGGTCGCACCCGTGGGCGGCACCACCTTGAGTGGTGATCCAATCGCAGTGCTGAAGGGGGCGCCCCATGAAGCAATTGCTCAGGCCTTCGTGGAATTCTGCCTCAGCATTGAAGCCCAGACACTATGGTTTGGTAAACCTGGCACGCCAAACGGCCCGAAATCTCGAGCTCTCCACCGCACCCCCATCCGCCGCGACACCTACACCGCAGGGATCTTGGCGAACTCAACCATGCCTCTCGCCGATCCCTACCACGACCCGGCAAATTTCACCTATCAGCGCGAACTCACGGGAGCCTCATTTAACACGCTGCGCCAGCTGGTCAAAATCATGTGCATCGATTCGCACGAAGAACTGAAGTCGGCTTGGACCGCGATTCGGAAAGCGGGGATGCCTGCCGATGCGCTCGCAGTTTTTGCGGACGTCTCACCGGTGAGCTATGCCAAAGCCGGCAAAGGCGACCCCATACTTGATGGCCCAGATGCTCTAAAAGCTGCTGACCGTGCTACGGAACTCGGCGAATGGTTCCGCGCCAATTATCGCAAAGCTGAGGCCATCGCCCGCGCGAAATCCCAAAGCGCCACCCAACCATGAAACGCGGCACCGCCATCACCATTTCTCTTATCGTAGGCATCCTGTTTGCGGTGTTTTTCATCTATCCCGCCGGCATGATTGTGAAGCAAGCGTTCGAAGGGGTGCGTGCAGATGGATCACACACTTTCACCCTCGACTTCGTGGCCACGGTTTTCCGAAACCCGATCTATCAGGAAGGCCTCTGGAATGCTTTCTTGTTAGGAATCGGCAGCACCCTCGCCACACTCGCAATCGCCTTCCCCTTGGCCTTGATCGGCCACCGCTATGACTTTTTTGCCAAGCCCGCGCTCGGGGTTCTCGTGCTTGCACCGATGATCCTACCGCCTTTCGTCGGTGCAGTCGGCGTGAAACAAATGCTCGGAGTCAACGGCGCGTTCAACTCACTGCTCATCGACCTAGGCCTGATGAGCTCAATGCATCCCCATGATTGGTTGGCGAATGGTCGCTTCGCCGGCATGGTCATCATGAATGCCCTGCATCTCTATCCAATCCTCTACATGAACATCGCCGCCGCCCTGGCGAACCTCGATCCTGCGATGGAACAGGCAGCAGAGAACCTTGGATGCCCACCTTGGAAACGCTTTTTCCGAATCACCCTACCACTCGCCATGCCCGGTGTCTTTGCTGGCGCATCCATTGTCTTCATCTGGGCATTCACGGAACTCGGCGTCCCCCTGGTCTTTGACTTCGCGAGAATCGCTCCTGTTCAAATTTTTGATGGTCTGAAAGGACTGGATAAAAACCCGATCCCTTACGCTCTAACGGCGATTTTATTGGTCGCAGCTGCGGGTGTATTCGCGCTGTCGAAGTTAGTCATGGGCCGGTCTCCGTTAGGCACCGCGCCACGACCGAAAGGACGCTCTTCATCCCTGCGCGTCGGTGGTTGGAAATCGGCGGGCTGCAGCTTGGTATTTCTAACGGTATTTCTCATTGCTGCAATCCCTCACCTCGGCGTATTGCTGCTCTCCGTTACTGGCCGCTGGTATGGCACAGTCGTTCCCGATGAACTCACCCTCCGGCACTTCAACGAAGCGCTTGGAAACGGCCTGGTGGTGCCATCCATCCAAAACAGCTTGATGTATGCTGGTTGCGCCACCCTGTTAGCGCTCGTGATCGGACTGTGTGTCGCGTGGGTCGTGGTCCGCTCAGATTTAAAATCACGCGGCATCCTCGACTCCGTGGTGATGTTGCCACTTGCCGTGCCCGGATTGGTGATGGCCTTCGGCTACCTTGCACTGTCGCAGGAAGGAAAGGCTTTCCATTTTCTAGTGGGTGCGGGTGATAGCCCATTCCTCTTGATCGTGGTTGCCTATGCATTTCGCCGACTGCCTTACATTGTCCGATCGGCGGTCGCTGGCCTACAACAAAGTAACCCCACATTGGAAGAAGCCGCGAAATCTCTCGGCGCGACCTCACTCCGAACGCTGCGCAGGGTGTCCATTCCACTCATCGGAGCCAATCTCGCCGCAGGCTCGATTCTCGCCTTTGCCTTCGCCATGTTAGAAGTCAGCGATAGCCTGATCCTGGCCCAACAAGCGCAACACTACCCAATCACCAAGGCGATCTACACCCTACTCAGCACCTTGGGCAATGGCACGGAACTCGCGGCAGCTCTCGGTGTGTGGGCAATGGTTTTCCTATCCATTGCGATCATGGGAGCCGCGATCCTCGGCGGCAAACGCGGGGGCTTGTTCAAGGTCTGATCGGTCGCTCGATCCCGACGATCCTTCAGTCAGTCATCCGTATGGGTTGCCAAAACTCAGATCCGGTGCTACTTGAAAAGAATGTCCGATATCAAAATCACCCTTCACACGACCGCTGGCGACATCGATGCCACGTTCTACGCATCCAAGGCTCCGCTCACTTGTACGAATTTCCTCAACCTCGCCCGCCGAGGCTATTACAACAATGTCGCCTTCCACCGGGTCATCGAGGGCTTCATGCTACAAGGCGGCGACCCAACCGAGTCCGGTCGCGGCGGCCCAGGCTACAAGTTTGCCGACGAATTTCACCCAGACCTCCGCCACCGTGCACCTGGGGTTTTCTCAATGGCCAACGCGGGTCCAGGGACCAATGGCTCGCAGTTTTTCATCACCACGACCGCAACCCCATTCCTCGATAACCGCCACTCGGTCTTCGGCCAAGTCACCAACGGGCTCGACGTGGTCGAAAAAATCACCGGCAAAAATAACACCGGTGAACGTGGCTGCAAATTCAATGGCGTGGGAGACAAGATCACCAGCATCACCATCCACGACGATACCACCGCGCTATTTGAATCACAAAAGGATCACGTCGAACACTGGAACTCAATCCTCGACCGCTAACCATTACCCACCCGCCTCACCGCGAAGCACCCGAAGGCTCTCCTCACCGGGAGCCTTTTTTCTAATACTTCGACCCAAAGATAAAACTGGCAATCTAATGCTAGCAACGTCCGGCTGATTCGATAGAATTGCCGAAATCACCCATCTCTCATGCTCGCATTCTCATCATGCTGGAATAACAGCCGCCACACCGACGGCGAGCAAATGATTGAGGAAATCGTTGATCTCGGTTTTTCTAACATCGAGTTGTCGCATGGGATGACCATCGCTAAACTTCCGGGGATTCGCAAAGCATACGCCCGCGGCCTATTCAAGTGCGCAGGAGTGCATAATTATTTCCCATCACCGGTCGAGGTGATGATCGATGCGCCCGATGCTTATGAATACACGTCACACCGGCCGCTTGACCGCCAGCGCGCGATGGACATGACGCTCCGCACCCTGGACATCGCCGCCGAGTTTGAAGCCCGATACCTTGTCCTCCACATGGGTTCGGTGCCGATGAGTCGCAAAAAATGGACCACCCCCCTAACAAAAATCGTGGCCAATGGCGACCAGCACCATTCCGACTTCATCAAACGCAAAATCGCCTTCGTGAAAAAACGCGAAACAATAGGGCCGCTGTATCTCCACCGGGCACGGGAGGCACTCACCACGATCTCGGAACGGGCAGCCGAAGTCGGCGTCAAACTCGCGATCGAATCTCGCTCGATCTTCGAGGACGTTCCAACCGAGCGCGAAATGATGGTGCTCCAATCGCACTTCGCCGACCATCCATCAGTCGGCTACTGGCACGACTTCGGCCACGTCCAACTGAAACACAACCTTGGCCTGCTCGACCACTTCGAATGGCTCGAAACCATCGCACCTCATCTCATCGGTGGGCACGTCCATGATGTGGAATGGCCAGCCAGAGATCACCGCACCCCATTCAGCGGCACCTTGGACTATGCGAAGCTCCTCGGGTTTTTCCCACCCAACTGCCCGCTAACTTGGGAACTCAGCCCAACCCGCCAAGCCTCGGAAATCCGTGACGCCTTGATCCGTTGGAAGGCAGAGTTTCCGGAACGCTCGCTCTGACCCGCTGCCACTCACGAAGACCTTGCTTTCAACTCAACTTGCTGATGAAATCTAGGCCATGAGCCAAGATGTGGTCTCCCTCCTGCAACAACTCGTTCGCATTCCGTCTGTAAACCCGGATAACGCGCCGGGCACCGACCACACTGGCGAGGAAAACCTCGCGATCTTTCTAACGGGATGGCTGGAGTCCATCGGTGCTGAAGTGGTGCTCGAGGAAATCAAACCCGGCCGGCCAAACCTCATCGCCCGATTTGCTCCGCTCGATGGTCGCCCACGGATTTTGCTAGGACCTCACCTCGACACCGTTGGTGTCAGCGGCATGATTATTGATCCATTCAGCGGCGAAATGCGCGACGGCAAGATTCACGGACGCGGCGCATCGGATACCAAAGGGCCGATGGCTACAATGCTCTGGGCACTTCACGAGCACCGGGATGCACTCGCACACTTGCCAGTGGCCGTGGATTTTGTGGCATTTATGGCCGAGGAGTCCGGTCAATGGGGATCCAAAGATTTCGTCCAACGCCACGGCAAGGACTATGCGTTTGCGATCGTCGGCGAGCCAACATCGATGCAGGTGGTCCATGTGACCAAAGGCTCGCTATGGGCGACTCTACGGGCAACGGGAAAGGCAGCCCACAGCTCACAACCCGAGCGCGGTGAAAACGCAATTCTTAAGCTGACCCGAGCACTTGACCAACTCGACCACCATCTGGGCCATCAACTCGCATCATTCACCCACCCCGTGCTCGGCCACTCGACGATGAATATCGGGCTGATCCGCGGCGGAGCACGACCCAACATCGTGCCAGACCTCGCAGAGGCAGAAATCGACATCCGCATCACCCCTGCCCTCGCAGCAAGCGGTGGCGCACTCAAGCTTCTATCTGATACGATCGCCGCCTTCGACTTACCCATCGAAATACTCAACGCTCACGAAAACCCACCCATGGATACCGCCGCAGATCACCCAATGATCCGCATGCTATTAGAAACAGATCCTGCAACAAAGCTCGATGGCGCACCATGGTTCTCCGATGCCGCCCACCTCTCAAACGGCGGAATTCCCAGCATTTGTATCGGCCCAGGCTCGATCGACCAAGCGCACACGATCGATGAATTCATTGACATCGGTGCACTCAAGCAAGGTGCTAACTTTTTCATCACTTTCATCGACCGCTTGAAGCATTCGTGACGAGGCACCTTGCGCGGACTCAATGACGAGTTACTCTCTAACATGACATTTTGTTGTAATTCCAATCGGTGCAGGACGCCACGGTGGATGAATTGGATCCTTTTATCCGCCGGACTCTATCACATCGCATTCGGCATTTGGGCGATGGTATGGCCTGACCAATGGTTCAGTTTATTAGGATTGGTGGTACCGAACCAGCCCCTACCCTGGCAAGGCATCGGGCTCACCATCACTCTTCTTGGTGCAGGAATGATCCTGACATCCATCAACCCTGTGCCACACTGGCCAATTATTCTAACAGGATTTCTTAAGTTCACCTTGGGAACCATCGGGCTCGGCACTGCCTTGATCCAAGGAAACATCGCCCAACGTGCTCTGTGGATCATCCTCACGGATGACCTCATCTGGTGGTTTCCCTTTGCCGCAATCCTCTGGGCCTGCCTTCAAGCCTACGCGGGAATCCCTCCAACCCGGTCCGCCCCTTTGAGCATTGCAGAAGCAGGCTTGGAGTACACGCTCTCAGACGGCAAAACGCTTGCGGAGGCCTGCAATGACAAACCACTCGCCTTGGTTTTCCTGCGTCACTTCGGTTGCACCTTTACCCGACAAATCCTTCGGAATCTTGAAAAAATCCAGAGTGAGGCAAATCAGCACGGTGCGGATCTTGTCTTGGTGCACATGCTGCAGAGTGGCAAGGAATCACACTACCTCGGAGAACGCAGCGGCGTGATCCGCATCGCCGATCCGCGCTGCGAGCTCTATCGAGCATTCGGCCTCGGAAAGGGCGGCTTTCTTGAGTTATTCGGCCCACACGTTTGGTGGCGGGGTGCCATCGCAATTTTTAAAGGCTGTGGCGTCGGCCACCTTGCGGGCGACGGCCTGCAGATGCCGGGTGCTTTCCTATTTTTTCGTGGCGAAATCATCGCGTCTCAGCGCGCCCATTCTGCCGCAGACTTACCTAACCTAACAGGACTTTTCTGCGACATACCTGCAGCCGCTGGAGTCGGTTACAAAGTCGCAAAGGGAGAAATGCCCTCGATCTAAGATGCTAAACCATCGCCACATTCAGTTGACTGTTGGCGCTATTCTAACATTTCCACTCATCTCATGCATTGATGTGCATGAAGAAATCTGGTTGAACCCCAATGGCAGCGGCCGGATGGATCTCGCCTACTCACTCCCAGCAAGTGCGGCTAAACTTCAAGGCGGCGAAGATGGCATCCACCAAATGATCAACTCATTGCTAGATCGTACCCACCAGATCCATTGCTCTCGCTGCGATGTCACCACCGATGCCGAGCGGCTCAACATCCGTTTTCAGGGCTCGTTCGAATCAGCGCTCGACCTCCTCAATCCATCCAATAGAAAATCATTCGGAAAACTTCCTCTAGCTGCCAGTAGCTTGATTGGTCAGATCGACGTGGCCCAAAGTGGATTGGGGCTCGAATTCTCCCGAGCGATCTATCCTAGCAAGGCACTTCCCGGAGCAATGTTTCTGCCCTCCTCGCAAATCCGAGGGCGAAATCTCACCTACATCATGCACCTGCCTGTTACCGCCACCAAGACCAATGCAACCTACGTCACCGATTCCGGTCACACGCTGATTTGGAGTTACTCGCTCGCCCAAGCCTTGCAGAAACCCATCACCCATCATTTCAAGGCCTCAATTCCAATCCCGTGGAAATGGATCGCCACAGTCGCTGGCATCCTCACCACCATCTGGCTAGTCTTGAGAAAATTCTGGCCTCGAAGAACTGTAATCAACGGCGATTGACCCTACGTCGCGATCCCTTTCTTTAAGTCCCTCAGGCTCCATAAAATCGTACTGGCAGATGAGGCTGCGCCTCGCATTTTCCGTGCTCCCGATGCACGCTTCGGCCCGAAGCGATTTCGCGATTCAGCGAATGCTTCATCCACAAATCCACGACTGCCAATCACCGCTCCGTCCGTGAAATAACGGATCCGACAGCGAAGCATTTTGCTGAAGGGAAGCTCACCATCGTGTTCCAATGTCGCTTCAGCTTCTCTGTTAGGAATTCCCTTCCGCGTTGTTTTCTTGGCAGCGACGCCGTCTTGACCAAGGTGTTCCATGGTTTTCTCC
>CAILVZ010000192.1 GCA_903837825.1 Akkermansiaceae bacterium
ACCCGCAACAAGTACCTTGCCGTTGGGCAGCAAAGTCGCAGTGTGATTTCTGCGGGCGGAACCCATGGCGGCTATCGTACTCCATAGTCCACTCACCGGATCATATAATTCTGCGCTGCTTAGACTCGCGGTTTCATTATAGCTATTACTTCCCCCAGCGACGATGACTTTGCCGTTGGCAAGTAAGGTCGAAGTGTGAGATTTTCGGGCTGTCATCATCATGCCCGTTGAGCTCCAGAGACCAGTCGCAGGGTCAAATAATTCAGCATAGCCAATAAGCCCGCCGCCATTCCAGCCGTATTCCATTCCTCCCGCGACGAGTACTTTGCCGTCGGCCAGCAAGGTCGCCGTATGCTGTTGGTGAGCGTGGCTCATCCAACCGGTAGCGCTCCATAGTCCAGTCACTGGGTCGTACAGCTCTGCCTTGGCAAGGCTCAATTGGAAACTATATCCATTAGTTAAATCAATCCCTCCCGCGACGAGTACTTTGCCGTCGGCCAGCAAGGTCGCCGTAAAACCTGAACGAGCGGTCAGCATAGAACCAGTCGCGCTCCATAGGCCAGTCACTGGGTCGTACAGCTCCGCGCTGGCACCTTTGTCAACGCCAGCCACTAGCACCTTGCCGTTGGATAGTAAAGTCGCGGTATGACCGCTACGAGCATTGGACATCACGCCAGTGTTAACGAAATCGTACGTGCCTTTAGCCTGTGGAAGCAGGGCCGAGACCAGTAATAAGCACATAGCCAAACAACGTATTAAAGGGGATATCAAATTCATGTCCGAAATCTCTATCAGCTAATTAGGCTGACAGCAAGTGGAGAATTAAAGGTTGTGCAATACAACCCACACAGCTCCCCTGCTTTGACACATCCGCTGTGCATGGAAAGCCGATTCGCCTATCAGGCCGAGGGAGTGGATTATAGATTACCAGTCGATATTCTAGAGCCGGAGGATACGCAGTTTAGTGAAATCGATCTGGCTGGAATCAGCGGAATTCCCACAGATGCGATTCGGGTGCTTTTACTTTTCTTGCTGCCTGAGGGATCGCCGAGGACGCCGGGGTATTGGAAGCAGGTGGCTGCCAGAATCGCGGCGTTGGCTCATGCGTTGCACCTGCCAATCATCGGTGAGATCAGTCTCACGGAACTTGCTGAGGCGGTCGGCTGCACAAGAAGCCTGCTAAGCCTAAATGCCTGCAAACTGCGCGATTTCGCAGCATTGGACTGCCAAGCAGGCCGGACAACCCTAGCTCGTGAATCTTACGCGCAGCGTGCTCGTGAGGTTTGGGGTAAGCGCAGAAATGGAAGCTCGGCATCTTGATTTCAGGGGGGGTACTAAGGAATCTCTTGGTTTCAATTTTGTGATGGCTGTTGCGTACTGGCGTGATTCTGGTGAGGGTTCAGTTTGACTTCACCGTTCAGTATGGGAACGAACGAACTCGCAAAGGCTCTCGGCGTCAGCAAGGCGCTTGTGTCAGGCTTAGCTAAACGCGGGATGCCGCTCACTAGCGTGCAGGCCGCGCAAGCATGGCGGGAAAGCAACGCTAAGCCAAGGCAGTGGAAAGCAAAACCAGCAACCGATCGAATCAAGTCTATCGGACAAAAAATTATCCCACCACTACCAGATATTAAATCCGCCATCACCGATGATCCCGACGTGAGTCTGACTCGTGCACGCGAAGCCGAGGATGCCGCGTTTCTAGCCTTGCGAGCGGGTCATGACGCCGACGCCAGTCCTGAGGACATCCGTAAGCTTTCGGCCACCTATTTTGCCAGCCGTAGCAATCGCCAGAAGGCCGAAGTTGACAACCGCCAGAAACTCAGGATCGACGGCATCACTTTGTTTACTGATGAAGCGCGCGAGCTCATTAGTCGGCCACACGTCGCAGCCAAGCAACTCATGGAGTCGATGCCGAAGACTTTGGCACCCAGACTTCACGGCCAACCACAGAAGGCGATTGAGGCCACGCTCGCAGCTTGGTGCGACAACCTTACGGAGATCATCCGCAAAGCAATCTGACGCAAGAAAAAGCCGCTGCCACAACCTTGTGACAACGGCTCTCGAACGCGTTAACCTATAAACCGCGCTGAGATTTTACGAAACGATTCGGACTTCGCTTGCAGGTATGTTCAAGAACAGGCCAACCCGTCCGGCGAACTCTGAGAAGTCTTGAAAAGCGCCGCCGTCGAGCCAATGGACGGCACCATCCTCGTCGACGAAAATTCCGGTTGGCGCAAGATCCCGACCAAGATGGGGTGAGTCGTGTTTGCCTGTAAGTTGCCGCAGGACGCCGTTCAACTTCCGATGACCTTCCTGCTCACGCGAGATCCGCGCAAGCTCTAAGGCCTCAAGATCATCACTGACGGCCTGATCCAAAGCACAGAGTGCGAGCTGGCCGGATCGGAAGGAGTCGGCGAGATCGGACTTGGCCAAAAATGCCGCGACGGCACTGACGGAGGTCTCCAACGTGGCCGCCTGCTTCGCTCGCCATTTTTCGACTTGCTCGGCGCGTGCCTTTTGGGTGGCACCGGCCAGAGCCATAAAGACAGGCGGGAGTCCCACTGCTAATTCGGCGCGAGCTTCAACGTCGCTGGCGTCGAGGTAGGCTTGCAAACGATCCTCGGTGATGAGGAATGCGCTTGGAAAATTTACTGCGGACGGGGTGTTGATAGGTTCTGACATACCCAGCGCCACTCGTCAAATTTCAGGAAGCCAGAAAACGTGCTCACACTTTGCTCACACTTTTTGGGGTGATTTTGGTGCATTTTGGCGCGTTTTGGTTCACTTGAACACCCCCGAAAGCCGGACCATTTTCTGCTAGGTAATCCTCTGTAACCCTTTGTTTATCAAGGGTTTCAAATGGCGGAGGGGGTGGGATTCGAACCCACGGAACCTTTCGGCTCTCCAGTTTTCAAGACTGGCGCAATCGACCACTCTACCACCCCTCCGTTATTTGAACCTCAACGATCTGGATCGCTGGGTTTCCTTTTGGTTCAGCCCCTTTGATGCGTCGCCCCAGTTTGAGTGAAGCTTGCGAGAAAAGAGGATTGTCTCAGGATTTGCGAGGCAACCACCCCTTAGGTTGGCAGTCTCGCGGGGGCGTTTTAGAATGAAATTGGGGTGGATGGCAAGCGTTCTTGATCACTCTCGCTTGTTCTTGCGCGCCACCATCATTTCAGGGGCGGGATTCTTTTGGAATTTTCCTCGCAACTCCCGCCAAATTGGGGGGTTATGGGTTTGTTACATCACACCTATGAAAAATCCTTGGATCGTCCCAGTTGCAACCTTGCTCGTCGGTGCCGCCGGCGGCTACCTATCCGGCAAGAATTCTGATCCTGCAGGCAATGCCAATGCTGCAGAATCCTCCGCTCAACGCACTCGGTCCAGCGAGCGTTCATCTGCGGCCTCGGCGCTCGGTGGTGCGAAGAAAAGTCGCATCGGCGGGACTTCGGACGTGGTCCGCCTGCCAGGGAATTCCAATCGGGTTCAGGCGTTGATGGACTTTTATGCGGGGTTGACTCCCGAGCAATTGGCGGACGAGGCGACCAAACTCGACAATCTGCCGATGGGCGAGCGGATGATGGCGTCGTTTTTGTTGTTTGGACGCTGGGCAGAGGTGGACCCGACCGCGGCGATGGCTTTTTCAAATACCATGGGGATGGCAGGGGGCTTTGTGCGTCCTACCATTTTGCAAAGCTGGGCGAGTGTGGATCCCGCGAATGCGGCGAAATACTTGAGCGCAAATCCACGCGAGTTTGCAATGATGGACATGATGGGTGGTGGTCGCGGCCGGATGGGCGGACAGAGCGCGTCGTCGATCATCGCAACCGAGTGGGCGCGGCAAGATCCAGCAGCGGCCCTTGCATGGGCGAGCTCGCTGGAAAATGGCAAGGGCGACGCGATGAGCGCTGTGGTGGGCGAAGTGGCCAAGACCGATCCGCGGAAGGCTGCAGAGATGGTGGGTAAGATGGATGAGGGAGATCGTGCTGGTGCTTATCGGACAATCGCTGCGCAATACGGTGCCTTGAATTTCAATGAGGCCCAAGCTTGGGTGCGGACCTTACCAGCCGCGGAGCAAGAGGCGGCGCTGGCTTCGGCGATCGGCGGGCTTTCTAACAGCGATCCAGCAGGCGCGGCCAAGCAGGTGAGTAGTCTGGCGGCGGGCGACGCCAAGGATCGTTTGATCGCGGATGTGGTGGGTCATCTTGCGCGAAAGGATCCACAGGCAGCTGGGGATTTCTTGAAGGAGCAAGACAGCAGCAAGGCGATGGGAGATTCCATGCGTCAGCTCATGCCCACCTGGACGCAGAAGAATCCGATTGCGGCGTTGGCATTTGTGAATTCTTTCCAACCTGGGACCGCCTATGACAGCGCGGCACAAGCCTATGTGTGGAGCAATAACACTGGGGCGCCCGCCGATTTGATTCAAGTGGCGGAGACCATCACTGACGAGGGAGATCGCAATCGGACCATGGGCATTGCGGCCATGAGATGGATGCGTGAGGATCCGACAGCGGCCAAAGCTTACATCGAAGCATCCACGGCTCTGTCCGACGATGCGAAAGCATCGATCATCGAAGGTCGTGGCATTTGGGGCGGCGGAGGTGGGGGCGGAGGCCGCAGGAGACAAGGTGGAGGGAACTGATATCGGTTCGATTTAAAAATCTAGCAGATTTTAACGACTCTTTCGATTCATTTCAAACCGTGACTCCTCAAGGATTCACGGTTTGTTTTTTTGGTTAGGGTGATCGCTCTTGTTCGAGGACGAGAAAGGCATCACCCGCGCCCTGATGATCTGTTAGAAAATCGTGGGCTGCGTCGGGGGTGGTGGATTTTGAGTTGGAGGTGAGAAAATCACTGAAGGTCATGAGGCGTTGTTGAGTGACCCATGGGCGGCTCCAGTCTTGGAGGTCGGTGAAGTTGACATCGGCGGTGAGGTCTTGGCGGCCGATGTTCTGATAGATAGCGAGACCCTCGAGTCGTTGTTGGTGGAGGTAGGCTCGGAGGGTTCCATGGGGGCGGCGGTGATAGAGGGTTTTGGCTTCGGCCCCGTAGTCGATGGTGATCATTTTGCCGGACTTCCAGAGTGGTAGCCAGTCGGTGAGGTGGCGGTGAAACGACTCGTGCACCTCGATGCGTTGGCCGATGGGGTGAGAGGTTAGGAATCCGGATGATTCCGGCAGTGGGGAGAGCGGCATGAGCGACTCGTGTGCGAGTTTTTGCTGGTCGAAGTGCACCGCGATTTCTTGCCATCCCATGGTGGTTTTTTCGAATCGGCGGACGGGGAAGGCATCGACCCATTCATTCGAGTAGATCACCGCGTGACCGTCGCAGGCGGTGAGGGCATCTTGGATGGTGTGGTGCCACGTCGCGCGATTGCCGAGTCGCTGCTTTTGGATTTTGGTGAGTGGTGCGGAGGTTTCTACGAGGTGCAGGTGGGTTTTCCAGCGGGTGAGCCAGGGGAGGGATTTCATCACTGCGGCAGCGAGCGTGCCTGCGCCGGGGCCGATCTCGATCAGGTTCCTGCATTGGGATTCTCGGAGGGCGAGGTTGGCCCATGCCGCGACCGCGAGGGCGGTGGTATTTGATAGCATCGGCGCGGTGGTGAAGTCGCCGCCGTGGCCGATCGTTTGGATTTTGCGGGCGTAGTAGCCGTGGTGGTGGTCATGCAGGGCCCTGGCCATGAACTGCTCGAAGGGGATCGGTTCCATCAGGATGGGTGAGGCTCAAACAAAACAACCGCGATTCCTTGCGGAATGCGGTTGATTGAGAAAGTGGAAGCTGGAGGGCGAATTAAGCCTTGGCAGCCGCGGTGCGGGCCTTGCGGATGATGCTGTTGACCGTTTCCGAAGGTTTTGCGCCGACGCCAAGCCATTTATCAGCGATGGCGAGGTCGATCGTGTAGTTCGTGCCTTCGAGAAGTGGGTCGTAGGTGCCGAGTTGCTCGATGAAACGTCCGTCGCGACGCTTGCGGCTGTCAACAGCAACGATTTTATAGTAAGGGCGATCTTTGGTTCCCTTGCGGTTGAGTCGGATGGATACGGACATGATGGAATCGTCTTTTTCGTTTGCCCGAGAAATGGGCGGGGGCGGAAATTGCAAGATCTGGCGAGGAATGCCAAGCAGAATCTTACTGAAATTGGGGATTGTGGGTGATTTCGAGAAATTTCCGGTGATTTGTGAGATTTAGCCAGAGGTTTCGGGGCGGGAGATCAGGGTCGAGAACTCGCTTTGGAGTTGTGCGAGGAGGTCGGTGTCCTCGATTTTTTTGCCATCGGGGGTGGTGATGTAGAGCGTGTCCATGGCCACTCCTTTGTCCGTGCAAATCCGAGCGTGGGCGGTGTTCAAGTGGTGGGAGTTGATCGTGTGGAACAGGTCGTGGAGCAGGCCGATGCGGTCGAGGCCTTGGATTTCCACGGTCGTGCAGGTGGGGTGGAGTGAATTGCTCACAAAGGCGCGGACGGGGACTGTGATGCCGTGATCCGAGCGTGGCTTGAGGAAGTTCACCTTGCGGCGGAGGAACTTCTCTGGGTCGTAGCTGTCGGCGATAAGGATGGCCTCAAAAGTGGCTAGGAATCGCTTGCGGGTAGAAGCTTCGGATACGGGTTCGAAGTTGGTGGTGCACACGCGGAAGATGTTCACCACGATTCCATCGGTTCGGGTGAAAAGGTCGGCGGAGAGGATGTTGATTTGTTCCGACGCGAGGGCACAGCAGATCTTTTCTAACAGTAGTGGTTTGTCACGGGTGGCTAGGACGAGTTCGGTGTAGCCCTTGTCGGTATGGTCGATCCATTTGATGCAAGACGCGAAGGGGTCGGAGGTTTCTGATTCGCGTTTCAGGAAATGGCGGACCGTGCGGACTTGAGTGACGATGTGAGCGGCTTGCCTGAAGTGGAAAGCGGCGGCGGGCATGGACTTGAAGTGTTGCTTGACGTCTGGGTGGTAGTCATCGCGCATCAGGCCGATCACTTCGGAGCGCAGTGCGATGCGGTCTGCGTCGAGTTTCATCGAATAATTTTCGCGGCCATTTTCGAGGAAGTTTCGGGTGGCCGAGTGGAGTTGGAGCATCAGGCTTTCCTTCCATCCGGTCCAGCTTTCGGTGGAGGTTGCGTTGGAGTCCGCGAAGGTGAAGAGGAAGAGTGCGTCAAGGTTGGATGGGGTTTTGACGATGGCGGCGAACTCAGCGATGACGGCGGGGTCATCGAGGTTGCGGGTGGTTGCGGTGCGCCAGAAGCTCAGGTGGTTATCGACCAAGAACATGATGAGAGTGCGGCGCGCGCCTTGGATTTGTAGGCGATTGCAGAGGCGTGCGGCGAGCATCGCGGAGCCATCGGTGTGTTCGCGGACGTTTTCGGCGCGGCCGGTGTCATGGAGAATCACGGCGAGATAGAGCGCGTATGCGTCTTCGATCGCGTGGAACAGCCTGCGGTAGATTTCGCGGCGCGGGTTGGTTTCGGCGATGAGTTGGTCGAGTTGATCGACGCAGCGGAGTGTGTGTTCGTCGGCGGTGTAGCGGTGGAAAAACTCGTGTTGGACGAGACAGTCGAGTGCGCCGAATTCTGGGAGGTAGTGACCGAGGAATTTGACACGGTGCATTTGGCGCAGGGTTCCGGAGACTTCGCCCTTGCGTTCGAGGATTGCTTGGAATGTTTGGCGGTTGGCCTTGGAGTAACGGAATGGGCGGTCGATGTCGGCCCAGTGAGAGGTGACGAGTTTGCGGATCGGCGGGCTGAGTCGGAGGCTGCGGAGTTGGCAGTGTTGGAAGAGTCGCATCATCCGGTTCGGATCATCCTTGAAGATTTCTTGGTTGGCCGGATAGATGCGTCCATCCTGTGCGATGAAGCCATCGAACTCCTCGCGCTTTTTTTTGCGGAAGGTGAGGAACGAGCGGAGGCTGTTTTCTGATAGATTTTCGTGCTCGATTTGGAAGCTCTCCATGATTGAGCCCGTGTGCTGATAGATATTGCGCGTGTGTCGGTAGTAGTCGCGCATGAATGCTTCCGTGCTGCGGAGGATGCTTTTTTGCGGGTATGAGAAAGCGGTGGCGACTACGCCTTGGAGTTGGAGCGTGAGTTGGTCGGTCGCCTTTTCCGCGTGGTAGTGAAGTTCGTTACGAACGCGGTGGAGGAAATCATAGCCCTCCTCGAGTTCGCGGAGGGCGGTTTCAGTGAGGAGTTTCGCTTCGACGAGGTCCTTGAGAGAAGTGGTGCCGCGTTTCACGAGGGCGACCCAGTGGATGTTTTGGTAATCGCGCATGCCGCCGCAGCTCTCCTTGACGTTCGGTTCTTGGAGGAAAACGGTGCGCGAGTATTTTTGGTGGCGGTTGCGCAGGTCTTGGCGGCGGAGTTCGAAGAAGGCCGCTTGGTCCTTGCTAATGCATTCCTTCGAGAAGCGGGTTTGGAATTGAGCGAATAGCTTCGCATCGCCTGCGATGAGGCGTGCGTCCATGAGAGAGGTTTTGTTTTCTTGGTCCAGCCTTGCTTGTTCGATGCATTCAGGGATCGAGCGACAGGCTTGGCCGACCTTAAATCCGACGTCCCAGAGGAGATAGAGCACGTTTTGCACGAGCTCCTGGAGTGGGGGTGGCAGTTTCGTGGATGCGCGTGGAAGCAGGAAAAGGATATCGATGTCCGAGCGCGGGTTGAGTGTGCTGCGGCCATATCCGCCCGTGGCGACGAGTGCGATGGGTAGGGGGGTGCCTTTGCTGGCTCGGAACGACGCTTCAAGGATCGAGCTTAGTACGAGGTCGATCAGGGCGGCGCGGGCGCGAGCGATTTCGAGGCCGCCTGCTCCGGCGCGGTGTTGGAGTAGGATGCGGTGCTCCTCGACTTTTAAAAACTTCTTGTAGAGATCGATGCGCTCGGTGGGCGAGAGTTGTCCTTCCAATGCGGGTTTGAGGGCCTCCTTGGCGTGATCTTCGAGGGTCTTGAGGTGATTTTGCATGGGGAGTGATTGAGATTGAGGTTTTGCCGTTGGCAGGGTTCAAGCGGAGCGGCCCATGCGGGTCCCGATGCGGGCGTAGAGTTCGACTTGTTGGTTCGATTGTTCGAGAAGGTCGCTTTCCAATTCAATGGCACCTGGCTCAAACAACGTGAGGGTCGATGAACCACCAAAGGCAAAGTAACCTTTTTCGGCGCCTTTATTCATGATTTCTCCAGGGGTGAACGTCTGTTGGATGGTGCCGACGCAGGTTGCGCCGATTTCCATGCAGAGAACCGTCCCGAACTGCTCGGTTTTGAGTTCGGTGATTGTGCGTTTGTTCGTCCAAAGGTAGTCGAGCCGTTTGCGAAGGGCGATCGGTGAAACCGAAAACAATGGGCCAGCGATCACGCGAGTGCGGCCGGGGATGCCGGCAGCGGGGAAGTGGAAGCGGTGGTAATCGACTGGGCAAAGCCTCGAGAGGATCAAGGATCCATCTGCATAGCGGGCCGCGAGGTCGGCGTCGCCGAGCAAGGTGGGCAGGTCGAATCGTTGGCCCTTGACGAAGACTCCACTGATCGCAGAGGCCTTCGTGAAGCCGAGATGTCGGCCATCTGCGGGAAATACCACGCAGTGTGGGTCGGGATCGATCGGGCGGGCAGAGGGCTTCAGTTTTCGGAAGAAGAATTCGTTGAAGCTTTGGAATGAGTCCGGGGAATCGGCGAAATCGTTGGGATCGAGGCCGTAGTGCGAGATGAAGGGTGCGACGCGGGCGGCAGACTTCGACGCGCTCATCCGATGGCCATACCAGGATGAAAAGAACGGGCGCTTCACGAAGGCATTGAGCGAGATGGCGCCGAGTGGGTGGCCGTAGGTCCAACGCAAGAAACCCTCGCCGTAGACTTGTTCGGTTTCGAGGGTGCCGGTGTGTCGGTTGAAGTAGCGGATTGGTTCCACAAGCGGGTTGTAGCCGCGGGTCTGGCAAATCGCAACGGCGAATCAAAAAACCATCGGGCGCCAATTGCAGGCAATATCGCCAATTTCACTTGCGCGGGCGATGGGGCTGCCTTATCCCGAACCCATGAAGTTTCGTGTCGTCTGCCTCTTGTTCGGCAGTCTGATTTCCATTTCCTGCCAGAAGCGAAGTGAAATTACTGTGACCGACACTCGCGAAGTGACGACGCGTGATATGGCCCCAAAGCTTTTCGCGACCTCTGACGAGCGGTTTCGTGACGCAAAGCCGAGTCCCGTCAAGGGCGATACCCCTGAGGGTTGGTTGGTGCTTCCTGCTTCACAATTTCGTCTATTGAACTACCGGTTTGGAGAGAGCGGCATGGGTGAGGTGTGGGTTTCCCTCGCATCGGGTACTGTCCTAGATAACACCAACCGCTGGCTAAAACAATTCGGAGCGAGTCCGCTGGATCAGGCGGCATTGAGCCAATTGCCGACGGTCAATCTCGCCGGAGCTGTGGGAGTGTTTGTGAGAGCCGAAGGTGACTACGCGGGTGGCATGGGAGCGCCGGCCAAGCCTGGATTTGGCCTTGCAGGGGTCGTCGCATCGGTGAATGGCCAAATTCTCACCGTCAAGATGGTTGGGCCCAAGGCCGAGGTTGACGCTGCGAAGCCCGTGCTTGAGAGCTTTACCAAAAGCCTTCGGATGGCTGAATGATTCGCCATCCAACTCCGTATGAATTTCAGCAATTGACCATGGATCTCACCAAAGCACCATCCTCTCAGAAATCTGAGAAATCTTTGTTAGAGAAGGTTTTTGATCTGCTTTCTGGATTTGGCCTCGCGACCCTCACATTGCTTTTGTTGGGGTTGTTGACATGGTTTGCGACGCTCGAGCAAATCGACAACGGGCTCTATCCCACGCTCACGAAGTATTTCGACTGGAAATCGGTTTTCTTACTTCCGGAGATCAATGGCAAGGTGGTTCCACTGCCGTTGCCAGGAGGTTATTGGGTTTGTGCAGTTCTGTTAGTGAATCTGATCTTGGGCGGTGTCATCCGGATCCGCAAGGGGTGGAGGCATTATGGCAACTTGATCGCGCATTTTGGGATCATCTTCATGCTTCTTGGTGGTGGAGTGGCTCATCATTTTTCCGAACGCGGCAACATGGCGATCAGCGAAGGCGAATCCTCAAACGTGGCGGAAGATTATTTTGAATACGTTGTCGAAGTGTCTGAGATCAAGGATGGCAAGGCTGGTAAAATCCATGTCATTCGTGGCAAGGACATCGATGATCTTCAGGGTGAAGCGTTGCGAACCTTTCGGTTGCCGGAGTTGCCCTTTGACCTTCAGTTAACTCACTATTTCAAGAATGCCGTGCCGGTTTCTGCCAACGAGCGCGCGCCCGACCATCCACAAGATACGCCCGATGGGTACTATCTCATGGAAAAGCCCAAGTTAGATAAGGCAGAGGAGGCCGAACGTTACACGGCAGCTTGCTATGCGAGAATCCTAGGTCGCGATGGGGTGAAGTCTGATCCGTTTATTTTGGCTGGGGCAAGTTTCCATCCATTTACCTACCGCTTCCAGGATCGGGTTTTCACGGTGGACATGCGCAAGCGGCAGTGGGTGATGCCATTCACTCTGAAGCTCGACCAATTCACTGCGGCGTTTCATCCAGGGACGATGCGGCCCTCCAAGTTTGTCAGCAAGGTGACTCGCTTGGAAAATGGAAGTGAGGCCAAGGTAACGATTCAAATGAACGAGCCGATGCGTTATGAGGGTATGACCTTCTATCAGGCGAGTTATGGACCACCTGGAGCAGGTCCAGGATCCAAGATGTATTCGGTGTTTGAAGTGGTGAAAAACCCGGCTGATAAGTGGCCGGAGTATAGCCTGTGGGTGGTCGCTTTTGGAATGGCGGTCACTTTTCTTATGAAGCTTGGCTCGTTCCTTGCCGCAAGCTCACGCAAAAATCGTCATGTCTAACTCATCTTCCCGTGTCGGTCGTTGGATCGCTGCCGCGCTTGCGGTGTCGGTGCTGGTTGCGATTTTCATCAATCTGGTCATCGACACCATGCCGAAGGGCGAGGTCCGAAAAATTGAGGGCTACATTCCATGGAGTGCTCAAACTCTTGATGTCGCAGGCATGCTGCCGGTTCAAGATGGCGGGCGCATTAAGCCGCTTTCAAGCTACGCAGGGTTCACGATGCTCGGCCTTCATGGAGCAAGGTCGATGAAGGTCCAGGATGGCAATGGTAAGCAAATCACCATCAAACCCTTGGCATGGATGATGGACTCCTTGTTCCGGCCCCAAATGGCGATTCAGCTGCCGACCTTCCGAGTGGACAACTCAGCGGTGATCGAGGGGATCGGCCTGAAAGCGCGTGGCAAGCGTGATCGCTACAGCTATGAGGAGACCGAGGCTGGAAGGGAGAGGCTCATTGAACTCGCCAAATCCTATGAGGCGATTGAAAAGGCAAAACGGGATCCGGTGCAATCTCAGACCATCGACCTTGCCTACAATGTGAGGAGCTATGAGAGCCTACTGAGCTATTTCGATTTCGCGCGTTATGGTGTGGTTCTCCGAGGCACTGGGAAAGATGGGGCTGCGGATCAGCACGCGGACATGAGTGCGGTGATGTTAACGGCACCGCAAATCCGTGAGCAAGCTGCGAGGACCAAGGCGCAGGGATTGAAGATGGAGCCGCATTTGCAGGAGTTGTTAGAACAAGTGGTCGATGCTGCAAATTTCGGAAAATTTTCACTTTTTATTCTGCCGCCGGCTGATCCCAAGGTGTCGGCGTGGGCGAGTGCGGGTGCGGCGATCATGAGCGTGATCAGTGATGAAAAGACTGATCCGCAACTTGCGATTTCCGACATCAAGATCCTCGAGAGCACTGCTCGGTTGGCGGGAGGTGATGAGTCTGAGTTCCGATCCCAGTTGATTCTACTCAGGGATCGATTGGTCAAGCGTGCCGAAGCGAGGAACGAATACCAGCACGTTGCGCTCGAGGCCAGTTACTATCAGAAAAACTGGTTCCTCTACGCGATGATTTTTTACATTTTCGGGACAGTGACCGCGCTTGCCATGTGGATGTTGGGCAAGGGCAGGGTCGGTGGCTTGGTGGCATGGGTGACCCTGGCGACCACCGTTACGGGGCTGGTTTACTGCATCATTCCAATCGTCGAGCGCTGCCTAATCATGCAGCGCCCACCGGTGGGGAACCTTTACGACACCATCATCTTTATCGCGACCAATGTGGTTTTATTCTCGTTGTTGATCGAGTGGATGACGCGCCGCCGCTTTGCGTTGGGCATTGCGCCCATTCTTGGCGTGCTGCTGGTCATCCTCGCGCGTCGATTTGAGTTGGGCGACGCGAAAGATCACATGGATCCGTTGGTGGCGGTATTGAATTCTAACTACTGGCTGACCATTCACGTGCTGACGATTACCTTGGGCTACGCAGCAGGTCTACTGAGTGCATTTCTTGCATTTATCTATTTGTTGATGCGGGGGCTTCAGTTAGATCAGGGCGACAAGGAGATCCAGCGTTCATTGACGCGTGCGGTTTATGGAATGCTCTGCCTTACCTTGTTCCTCGCATTGGTCGGAACGGTGTTGGGTGGGATTTGGGCGAACGACTCTTGGGGGCGCTTCTGGGGATGGGATCCTAAGGAGAATGGCGCGTTGTTGATCGTGCTGTGGATGCTTGCCATTTTGCATGCTCGATTGGGTGGCTACATCCGCGAGTGGGGGCTGCATTTGGCTGCGGTTTTTTCGGGTGCGGTCGTGGCCTTCTCTTGGTGGCACGTCAACTTCCTCGGGGTAGGACTTCACAACTATGGGTTCACTGCCGGGAAAGGAACGATTTGGTTATTCTACCTCGTCATCCTCGCCATCTTGATCTTCGGCGTGGTGGCTCGTGCCATTGAGCAAAGCCGCAAGGCGAATCCGAACGATTAGGAAGGTTCACCGCTAGGAAAAATTTCCTCGATGGATGATTCGGTTTTCTCATCCATCCAGCGTTCGATAGCGGCTTGCATGGGCGTGAGCACCTCGGGTCGCTCCTTCGCGAGATCAGTCTCACCAAAGGGGTCCTTTGCCATTTGAAAGAGTCCGAAGTGGCGACCCTTTTGCGCGGTTGGCGTGCATACGATCTTCCAGTGGTGCGTCCTTAGGCAGCGTTGCTTTGCCTCGATCAGTGGCGCCAAGTATTGCGGCTTTAGGACGAACTGATAGTTGTAGGTTTCATCGATGGAGGTGCATTCATCCATGGGCGGGAGTTTGGGGCGCTCAACGTCCTTCACGCTGAATTGAATGAAGGGAAATCCTGTTTCACCATAGAACGGGCGGTCTTTGGGTTTTTCGGTGCCGCGAATCCAACCCGCGAAGCTTTTTCCCTGCCAGGTGGGTGATTTTTCCTGACCGATGAGATCGGCGAGGGTTGGAACCACATCGATCAGGCGAACGGTTTCAGGAATCACCTGAGGCTGGGCTCCAGGGACGTGGACAATCATGGGCACTCGGTTCGCTTGGAGGCCACCATTGAACGTGAGCCCATGTCCGAGAGTGACACCGGGTTCGTAGTGGTCATCGCCGTGGTCGGCAGTGATGATCACGATCGTATTCTCAGCGAGTCCATTCCGCTCGATGGCGGTAATGATTTTTCCGACGCAGTCGTCAAACTCGCGAGTGCATCCGTCATAGAGCGCGCGGATCTGGCTGACTTCCTTGGGAGGTAGCGCTTTCCATTTCGACTCGAGGTCGGTGCCGCCGATGAAGGAATCGATGTCGAAGTCGACGCCGCTTCGGTTGCGGCCCTCATAGCCGTGAGCCCTGAACATGCTCACGTAGGGTTCGGGGCTGCGGTAGGGCAGATGATTGCATGAAAAAAACACGTGCCAGAAAAAGGGCTGGCCATCTTTGGTGGCTGAAGCGAGGCGTTGTTCGACGCGCTGGGTTACCACCTTGGGCGTGACAAACTGGGCAAACGACTCGAGTTGGGGAAACAAGCGATAGCCTAGTGGATTGTCAAAATAAAGTGGCACCACAAAGTGCGCCATCACCACCGCTTGGCTCATGTAGATTTTGAAATTGTCGAAACTTGAGACCGAGATGTCCTCAAATCCGAGTGGGATCACTTCATAATAGCCGGCACACCAATCGCCGATGGCGGCGGTCTTGTAGCCGCGATCGCGGAGCAATTGAGCGAGTGGGACGATGCGCTGTTTGGTTGCGTCCACAGTTGCACGGTCAGGATACATTTGGCGGATCCCATGGCTTTGCGGATAGAGAGATGACATCAACTGAACGCCGGATTCCATCGTTGATGCGATCGATGTATAGCATCGTTCAAAGCGGGTTGAGCGGGAAGCGAAACGGTCGATGTGTGGGGAGACTCCTGCGGCTGCTAGACCATCGCTGCGTTGGGGGACGTAACCAGAGCAACCGATGCGGTCGCCGCGCAACGAATCCGAACCGATGATGATCACATTCATCGGCTTGTTAGAGTTGCTGGTGGGGCTGGCTTTGCGGTCGGACGGGAAATGGAGGCCAGTCGTTAGTGCCATGATTGGGGCTGCGATTGCTGCGGTCAGCCAGCCGCGGCGGTTGCTACGGCGGATCTGCCAAATGATGGCCATCGCGATGCAAGCAATAGGGAGTGCGGTGAAACCCCCCAAAAAAAACCAAGGTTTTGCCGGTTCTGGAATGAATTCGAGGGATCGGTAATACCATTGCCCGAATGCCTCCTCATTGAGGAAATAGGGGCGCGTCTTGGCAAGGCGGAGCATGAAGTAGCCATGCACGAGTGCGGTGATGCCTAGGCTGCGGAGGGCGTTCGCGCGGGTGGACTGGTGAGTTGAGCGGGTGGACAACGCGTTGACCCAAGGCTGGATGACAAAGGCCGCCGCCAACGCCAAAAAGACGTAGGCGAGGATCATTTGGAGATTTTGTAGAATCAGAAATCCCAGATGCTTGTCGCGGGCTAGAGCGCTGAATTTGTTTTTCATCTCACCCGATGAGGCGGTGAGGCTCCAGAGTGCTACGGCGTATTGATAGACCAGGAAGATGGTTGATCCTAAAAAAACCGCCGGAAATCGTGCGGTAATGGTGCGAGGCGCGCTGTCTCGTGGTGAATTCAAATTCATTAGAATTTAAAAGTTCTCAATCGTCGGATACGGGAGAGTCGAGATAGATCCAACGTGGTGCCATGACCTTTTCAATCACAACGCCCATTTTGGATTGGATTCCAAGCGGGATATGAATGCGAAGCGTGCCTGCTGCCTTTTGGTTCGAGTTTTCAGCAATCAATTTGGCGAGAGTTTCAGCAGTTTCGCTACCTACTTTTGCGTAGCCAAAGAGGGTTTCCTGGCTTCCGAGGGCGGTGAGCTTGTAGCAATTCCAGACGTTTGAGTTTTTGAATTCATGGCTAAAAAGATTGTCAGGCTCGAGGTATACGCGGAATTCGAAAGAGGAACCAGCTGGGCGCTCTTTTGCGAAAACATCCCAGTCCATCGGTTGGTAGTGTGCGAACGTTTCCCAATCGATTTTTGCTTCACCCGATTTAAGTACTTCGACCAGCAATGAGGTGGTTTTATTCGGAATAGTCTCGAAGCTTAATTGCCAAAAAGTTCCTCGATCATCGAGGGTGATGGGTTGGAGTTTGGTGAGTTTTTTGACTTGGAGGTGGTCGAGCGGATGGGACGCATAGAATGCCCGCATGAGTGGGGTGACGCGCTCGGCATGACGAATGAATGGAATCATTTCATCGATCGAACTCGCCGTTAGGAATTTGCGGGCTGTGCTCTCAAGGTAGTCGACAAGCCTCCCTGCCTCCTCATCCTCCTGTAGATTTTTTTGAAAGATCGTGTCCGCTACACTTTGCTGCGCTTCAATCTTTGGGGTGGATGATTTGACTAGGGCCAGCGACCAGATGAGGCCACCGGCAAGGATGAGTGCAATTAGAACAAACCATGCCCAGGGGATGTTTTTGTTCCCAACGGAGTCAGGTGCCCACGATTGCTCAATGAAATTTTCCTCGTAGATTTGGTCGTCCAGTGCTTCAACGCCAGGCTGGTGGGTCCGTAAATCATCAAGATCCGTGGCGTCAGGCAGTTCGAGGCGTTGGCTTACCCCTAGCTCAGACTCCAGAACCTGAAGGCGCAGTGGCTTGGCCTGCTGCTGGGTCTCATGGTTCTCAATGCGGGTGACGGGCGTTGGCTGGACGATCGTCTCGTCCACCGTCTTCAGACTCAATTTCTTCTTCTCTCTTGCCATCTGCAGTTCAAACAAAGCTGTAAATCTCCATCGACGCAACGCAACTCTCACTCTAAATAATCCTTGCAAGCCGCCATGTCCACCGAACGACGCATTTTAATCATCACCGCCGCCTTTGGCGAGGGGCATAACAGCGCTGCCCGTAACCTTGCCCTTGCACTTGAAGCCGCCGGGGGGATCACTCAGGTCAGTGATCCCTGCATGCTCGGTGCGCCGCGGCTGACTGGGATGGTCAACCGTGCCTACCGCCATGTGACAACGAATTTTCCGAGCCTTTGGGCTTGGATCTATCGGTCGACCGATCGTTGCGATTTGGGGCAGCAGCGGAACTTGCCCTTTGATCTCGCTGAGGCGGCATTAGAGAAGTTGGTAGCGGAGTTTCAGCCGACTGCGATTGTCAGCACCTACCCGCTTTATCCGTATTTTTTGAGTCGGATCTTTTCGGGGGGGCAGGTGAAGCCCCCAGTTTTTGTGGTGGTAACGGATTCCATTGAAATCAACGCGGCCTGGTTACGGGCGCAGAGCGATTGGTGGCTGGTGACGGATGCTGCCACGCGAGAGGCGATGGAGAGCAAGGGGCTGGCTGCAGAAAAGTTGGTGGATACGGGGTTCCCAGTGAACCCAGTTTTTTCGG
>CAILVZ010000193.1 GCA_903837825.1 Akkermansiaceae bacterium
CACCTCACCCATATACCCAGCAATTCGCCCCTCCGAGGTCCTTACGATGGGAACCATGTCATCGGGTATCGGCAAAAAGTCAGTTTGAACACGCGAGAAATGTTCAAAATCGACACCGTGGCTAACATAAAACGTATTCGGGTTTCTAGCCCGATACTGCGTCAGTAACGAATGATTAACAAAAAATGCGATATCCGCACCTCGGTGAAGCCCCTCTTCAAGCGATGCCAGATAAGAAACATCGACCCCAGGAAACACAGTGATGTTATCCACACAATAATACACAAGGAAAGAATTGAGCTCCCTCTTCAGACTCAATGCAATTGAATTTGCGACGACCGCAGTAACCCAAAGGATAGGAGATTGAAGGCCTATCAGCCTCATCGCCCTCTTAATTTGCCGTCGGAGCAGTCGCTCATTGATCCATGAAATCACGCGCCCGCACCCGGAAATCATCGGAATTGCGCATGGCGTCATTACCCAAATATTGCGTTCAGCCAACCGAGTAGGTTTGGCAAGACTTTTTAGTTTACCCAGCACTCTTTTCCAGGCGAACCGACCATCTAGAAAATTTGGGAATCGAATACCCGGGGAATTGACAAAAAGTATGCGGTTCTCCTTCGCAAATTCGCGCATGAGATGCAGATTCGAGTGTGGATTATGAAACCACCAGTCCTCGCCGGCAAAGCAAATTATGTCTTGGCCCCGCAATCTCACGATTTAACCCCTTTTGCCGTCAAAAGCCAGTTCTAAATAGAGATCTTCGAATTTCGCTGCCGTCGATCGAATATCGAAATGATCTCTACAAGTGCCCTGCCCGTTCCGCCCAACCCGCTCGCGAGCCTCCGAATTAATCGCCAGCTCGCTCAGCGTGCTGATCCATTGAGCGTCCACATAGGGATCACATAGATACCCATTCCACCCGGATTGGATCATCTCGTCATTACAGCCAACCCGATTGGAAATAACAACCGGCAATTGCATCCTTAGTGCTTCGAGGACCGCGATGGAATGCAACTCGAGAAATGACGGCAAAAGAAAAATTTCGGATGCTGCCATCAGCGCTTCGATATCCGCCCGGTAACCTACAAAACGGATCAGCGAGTCGAGCCCCTCAACTTTGCATTGACGACGATAGGCTTCAAGATGACTGCCACTGCCAGCGACGACAAAAACCAAAGAGGGCACAGCCCTCTTAACAGCACCCGCAATGCGCAGAATGAGTTGGATGTTCTTTGCTGGCTCAATACGAGCGCAAATAAGGATCATGACAGCGTTTGGTGGGATTCCCAGCTCTTTGCGAACGGCGCACCTTCCACTCGTGATCCGAGCTGAAAGCGGAATGCCGTTCGGCAAAACGATCACTCGGTCCTGCCTCGCGATGCGGCTGCGAATAACATCTGCGGCTGATCTGCGAGTGAGGACGACGACGCGATCGGACTGATTGCGAAGGAAGCGTGCGTAGCGATACTGAGCGATCGTCCCGAACCCGCGAATCAGTTCTTGGCGGGGTGTGTATCGCTGATCATGAACATGCTCAATCAGGGCAGCCCCCGTCAGTCGGGAGGCCAGCAAACCCCACACATGGGCGCTAAAATTGTGGGTATGAACGATATCGATTTGATGTCGACGAATGTATTGAACCAACCGTCGAACGATCGCGAACGTTGCTAGGCTCTTGAGACGGTGTTCGCCTGTAGCGTACTGAGTGAGCGCAATACCCGATTTGCGGAATTGCTCCTGGAGCTGGCCGGACCCTGAGTAACCCACATGACACTGAACTTTTGACGTATCGAGCGATCGAGTGAGATTCAGTAGGTTGGTCTCTGCACCACCGAGTCCGAGCGTCTTAATGACATGCAACACCTTGACTTGAATAACGAGGTCTCGACCACTCACATGCACCGCCTGTTCAATGACTTTGACAGACAGCAAACGCAAGTACCGTTCCCCGATGAATTACCGATTACTTGGTCGGGTGAACCTCACGGAATCGAGCATGTTTTATCAATTGGGCGCCCAAATGCTTGGCCCCTTCTGGCGTCAGGTGCGCCCCGTCATACGAAAGTAGGGAACCGTTTAGGTCAAATAGCCGGCACGTCAAATCGCTAGCGCATAGCAATTCGCTCACGTCAATAAATTCCTCGGGAGAAAATGTTGCACGCATCTGATGATTCACTGCGACGAC
>CAILVZ010000194.1 GCA_903837825.1 Akkermansiaceae bacterium
GCGGTGAAAGGCCAAATCGGAGTGGTCATGCCCCCGCCAGAAATCGATAAATTGGTCGCAAAGGTCGAGGCAGCGGCTCGCAAGGATCCGAAGTGGTTCCGCGAATTTTCTGCTGAGGCCAAACCAGGGATCCCCCTTCCCTTCAACGAACGTCTGGGACTAACCAAGCCCGAATACGACGAGTACCTCGCGCTTTGGAGCAAGCGGGAATTCAAACCGCGTGAGGAAGTCGTCCTCACCCTCCACCAGAGTTCGGCCGATTCATGGTCACTCCTGGCCACTGGCGGCGCCTCTTCACTCACCACCCTGCGCTACAACGCGAAAACCGACACCTTTCGCTCACCCAACGGCGAACTGAAGCGCGTGGATGACATCAAGACCGACGCCACTAGTATCCTTGGCGAGTGGTCGGGCCTTGAGTGGAAATTCGAGGAGGAATCAGTCCTTGGTAAAATGAAGGAAAATGTCGCTCTCGGCCGCCTTGCTGGAAACACCTACGGACTGGTCATCTATCGAGCACAGGAAACCTCCACCGAGGGATCCCGCCTACTTGACAGCAGTTTGGTCGTACGCTTTCCAATCACTGCCCCCAACGCAGCAAAAAAAACTGAACCAGCGGCCCAACCGACACCGAAGCCGACCAGTAAGCCTGCTCCTAAAAGCACCAAGAAGAAGTGAGTCGAGATTTGGACCCAGCAGTCGCTAGCCGAGGCCTTGCCCCCCACTGGCTCGACCCAGCGTTCCACTCAAGCACCGCAACCCAGAATTCATGAGAATCATCGCGGGAAAAGCAGGGCGCATCGCCATTAAAGTACCTTCAGCCGTCGCACGCCCCACCACGGACTTTGTCCGCCAAGCGATTTTCTCCATCCTCGGCGAGCGGGTTGAACAAGCCAAGGTACTCGACCTTTTTGCCGGCTCGGGCGCGCTCGGCCTTGAAGCATTGAGCCGAGGTGCCACCTCTTGCACGTTCGTCGACGACCACCGTCAGGCGATCACCACCATCAACGAAAACCTGACCAAAGCCCGACTCAGTGGCGGTCACGCCGTGAAATCTGACGTCCCCGCTTTCCTTAAACGTGATGCTGCACGTTACGACCTGATTTTCGCCGATCCTCCTTACTGGAAGTACCACGGCGACAAGGATCATCTGTCGGATCTCCTTACTGCCGGATTGATCCACCCTCGCCTCGCGCCCGACGGCTGGCTCGTCGCCGAAATTTCATCCCACCAAGCGTCTCCCACCTCCGAAGATTTCACGCTCGTCGCCCGCCGTGAATATGGCAACAGCACGATCCTAATCTATTCAGCACCCGCCAATGAGCGGATTTCCTGAAGGATCGGAATGTCCGCTTCCGCCCAAATGAGGTCGTCAAATTGCTCCGGAAGGCACCACATGATCCGCTCGTGCTCCATCGCTTGGGGCTGGCCAGCGATGATCCTGCATCGAAACGGCAACAACCGAATCGTCCTCAGCTCATAACTCCAAATCACGGATTTCAGAGCCGCTCCGACCTCGACTTCCACAGCCAACTCCTCAAGAAGTTCACGGGCGAGCGCCGATTCAGGTGACTCCCCCTCCTCGACCTTCCCCCCGGGAAACTCCCACAAGCCCTCAAGGTGCTTCCCCTCCGGACGCAAGCACGCCAAATAACGGCCACTTCCATCCTCAATCACTCCACAAACCACGTCAATCATCCGCCGGCAACTTGCCTCGCAATCGAGCACAAGGTCAACTCATGCTTTTCATCGGACACATGCTATAAAAACAAAAAACCGCCGGAGTTACCCGGCGGTTTCAATCAAATTAAATTCTCTGAAAAATCAGGCAAGGGTGCCTTCTTTTTTGGCTTCATCCTCTTTCTTGTGGTCTCCCTCGCACTTGCCGCAATGAGCAAGAGCGCCTTCTTTTTTGGCTTCGCCATCTTTCTTGTCGTGATCTTTTTCACACTTGCCGCAATGAGCAAGGATCACTTTGTCGTCATCCCCTTCGGCATCGTCATCTTCCTTCTCGCACTTTTTCGCAACAAGCGTGCCTTCAGCTTTCTTCTCGTCATCGCAATCTTTCTTGCACTTACCTTCAGCTAAGGTGCCTTCGGCCTTCTTTTCGTCATCACAATCCTTCTTGCACTTGCCTTCAGCTAAGGCGCCTTCTTCTTTCTTCTCCCCGTCTTTCTTGCACTTGCTGCATTCAGCGACGAGCGTGCCTTCTTCTTTCTTGTCCTTATCGCATTTGCCCTTTTCGCACTCGCTGGCGAATGCGGCTGGGATAACCATGAACGACGCGCAAAGCGCAGTGAGTAGTAATTTCATATCGGTTTGTTTTTTTGGTTTATTGGATTCGCCGAGGCGTGAACTGAGTTTAACCTGCGATTTGAGTTACGCCAGAGAAAATTCCCTGCCCACAACGTGAAAATCACCAAGTTCTCATCACAAGAACTCCACCCAACACTGGTTTTTTCTAAAAAATCAAATTTACCCCAAAAAATCTCCCGCGTCGGGATTGGGCTTGGCGCAGGAAGAAGCGTCTACTAGCCTCGGACCGGTTCCCGTGTCCTTTACTCTACTCTCCACCGACCCCTCGACATCCGCCCGCTGCGGCCGCTTGGATTTGCCGCACGGATCAGTGCAAACCCCGATTTTCATGCCGGTGGGGACTCAAGGCACAGTAAAAACTCTTCACCCAGCAGAATTGGAGCTTCTCGGGTCCCAAATCATCTTAGGGAACACCTACCACCTCTGGATCAGGCCTGGACACGAGCTCATCCGGAACCTCGGCGGACTCCATGGATTCTCAACCTGGCAAAAACCGATTCTAACCGACTCGGGTGGATTCCAGGTCTGGTCACTCGCGAAATTGCGAAAAATCACCGAGGAAGGCGTGCGCTTCCAAAACCACCTCGACGGCTCCAAAATGTTGCTCACACCCGAGCGAAGTATGGAAATCCAAGGGGCTCTCGGGTCCGACATTGCGATGCTTTTTGACGAGTGCCCGCCCTACCCGTGTGACGAGGCCTATGCCGCCAAGTCTCTCGCACTCACCAGCCGCTGGGCCAAACGATGCAAGGACTGGGTGGTTACGAACGAACCACGATCTGGTCAAGGCCGGCAGCAACATTTCGGAATCGTCCAAGGATCGACGTTCGCCGAATTGCGTGAACAATCGGCCAAGGAACTGGTAGAACTCGACTTCGACGGATACGCAATCGGTGGCGTCTCAGTGGGAGAGCCCGAACACGAAATGTTCCGAGCCATCGACAATGCAATTCCATTCCTCCCAAGCGACAAACCCCGCTACGCGATGGGATTGGGGACCCCACCCCAAATTCTGGAGATGATTGCCCGCGGGGTGGACATGTTTGACTGCGTCATGCCCACGCGCATCGCCCGCCACGGCATGGCCTTCACGCTCGACGGCCCGATCAACATCAAAAACCTGATCCACGCCAACGACCCCCGCCCATTGTGCGAAAGTGCGCACCCTCACGTCGCAGGATTCTCCCGCGCCTACCTCCGCCATCTCTTCAGAGCTGGCGAAATCCTCGGTTTACGATTGCTTTCCTTCCACAATCTGCATTTCTACCTGTCCCTCGTTGCAGGCGCCAGAAAGGCGATCGCCGCGGGAACCTTCCTTGATTATCAAAACTCTTTCGTTCAACGTTACACCCAATCCGCTACCCCATGACTCCAAGCCACTCATTATTTGCCGCCTTGTTCATCGCTCAGGCGCCTCCTGCCAGCGGCCCGCAAGGCATCCTTGGCAGCCCCATCGTGATGATGGGCCTGATGGCGGTGATGTTCTATTTCCTCCTGATCCGCCCGCAACAACGACAACGCAAAGAAATGGCCGCACGGATGGCCTCACTCCAGTCGGGCGATCGCGTGGTCACCACCGCCGGAATCCACGGAATCGTTCACCACGTCAAGGAACACTCGGTCATGATTAAAGTCGCCGAAGGAACCAACCTAGAATTTGACAAATCCGCGGTCGCCTCGGTTCAAAAAAAGGAAGTTACCGCTTAAAAAGCCAAACATCAGCACCTCCCCAAAACCCAGCCCCACATCGGAGCCCAACACGACTTTCACACCATGCTCGCCGCCACCGCATTCTACGAAGATCCGCTGACCCTTTTCATCACCGGCCTAGTGCTGATGATTTTGTTTTTCTGGTATTTCGCCACCGAACTGGAGCGTACGAAACGCAATGTAGGCACCTTCCTCACCTTGGGAATCTGTGCGCTTTGCGTCCTTGCAGCTTCCCCACCTCGCGAAAGACTCAAGGGAGGAATCGACATTCTCGGGGGATCTTCCTTCGCACTGAAGATCCAACCGAAGATCACGGCCGATGGCACTGAAATCCCGATCACCGCGTCACAGGTGGATCAAGCGATCACCGTCATTGAAAAACGCCTAAATGGTATGGGGACTGCGGAACCCATCATCGCACGCCAAGGACAAGATGGCATCCTCCTTCAAATGCCCGGAGTCGAGCCCAAGGAGTCGGACCGCATTCGTACCACCCTTGAAAAAGTCGCAAAGCTCGAACTCCGCGAAGTCAGCCCTCGCAACGCAGAAGTCGGAGCCGATGGCAAATCCTTGGCGGCGCGGGTGCTGAACGGGTCTGAGATCATCCCCGGATATCGTGCCTACGAGCACAAGAGCAAGGATGCCGATGGTAAGGAAATCAAAATCCCCATTCTCCTCAATCGCCGCACGGCACTCGGAGGCAGCGACATCGCCCTCGCCACCCCTTCCCCACAGCAAGTGGATGCCGTCGCCATCACCCTCAATGGTGCTGGCACTGACAAGATGATCGCTCTCACCAAAGACATGCGCCCTGGAGTGGACCGCATCGCGATTGTCCTCGATGGAGAGGTCATCAGCGCTCCCGTGGTGAATCAAGTCCCTCTCGGCAAGCAGTTCATCGTCGAGGGACTCAACGAGCCCGGCGAAGTCCAGAACCTCGCCAACGCCCTGATGAACCCGCTGGAAAATGCGCTGCAGGTCGGCGAGTTCCGCAACGTCTCGCCCACCCTCGGCTCTGCGGTGGTCAAACAAGGCCTCGTAGCCGGTGTGCTGGCCCTCGCGATGACCTTCCTCTTCGTGCTGATTTACTACCGCGTTTCCGGCCTCATCGCGATTGTTGGCCTGATCGTCAACACGGTCATTCTGTTCGGCGTGATGGCGATGTTTGGTTTCACTTTCACCCTCCCTGGAATTGCAGGCATGGTCCTCACCATCGGCATGGCGGTGGATGCAAACGTATTGATTTACGAACGCTTGCGTGAAGAAATCACCGGAGGCAAGTCCCTCAAAAATGCTCTTGAAGCCTCCTACGACCGTGCCTTCACCGCGATTTTCGACTCCCACGTAACATCATTGATCACCGCAGTGATCCTCTTCGGACTCGGCAGCGGCCCGATCAAAGGATTCGCGATCACTCTGATCATCGGGGTAACGGCATCCCTCTTCTCGGCCATTTTGGTGACCCGCGTGATCTTCCGCTGGGGCGTGGATCTTGGGCTCTTCAAGAAACTCACCTTCCTCCACCTCATCAAGTCGGCCAACTATGACTTCATGGGCAAGCGCCGGCTCTGCATCGGATTGGCCATCGCCACACTTCTCATCTCCCTCGGAGCCTTCGCCGTTCGCGGTGAGCGCTCTCTCGGAATCGACTTCACCGGTGGCACACGCATCACGTTCCTATTTGGCAAGGAAAACAAAGTGCCCATGGAGGACATCAAAAAAGCCATTGAAAGCGTCAAACTTTCAAAAGCGGCTTATCCCCAGCAGGAGAACAATCTAACATCAGGGGCCATGCTCACCGTCCGCTGTGCGACCAAGGACGCCCCAGCCATCACCGCGAAGTTGCGCGAGTCGATCCCTGCCCTGAGCATGAAAAAGGCAGACTCGTCCGACTACGCGATCGCAGCGAGCCAAGAAGAAGTATCCGCGTTGATCGGCAGTTCGTTCTTGGTCCAGTCGCTGATCGCCATCGGACTTGGACTGCTCGGCATTGTCCTCTACATGACCGCCCGCTTCGAGTTCTCATTTGCATTGGGTGGCTTCGTCGCCATTTTCCACGACATCATCATCTGCGTGGGCATGATCGTCCTCATGGGCGGCGAACTCTCCTTGATCCACGTGGGCGCAGTCCTCACCATCGCCGGTTACTCGATCAGCGACACGATCATCGTGTTCGACCGGATCCGTGAGATGCTTCTCCACCGCACCGACTCGGTTGAGAAGATCATGAATGAGGCGGTCAACGCCACCCTCTCGCGGACCTTGCTCACCTCTGGTGCGACGCTCATCAGTGTTGCAATCCTAGCATTTGCAGGCGGTTCAGCGCTGCGCGATTTCGGAGTCATCATCTTCATCGGGATCATCGTAGGAACCTTCTCCTCGATCTTCATCGCATCACCCGTGGTGCTCTGGTGGAGCAATCGCAAAGGCGGCAGCATCCGTGAGGTCGTCCTCGCCTCGGCAGCCAAGTCAGAAGCCCTCTCTGCGGCACCCTAAGGGGATCAGGTTCTCTAGGTTGTACCTACTTGCAAAAAGGCCGCATAACAGCTGGGCAGAAAAGGCCCAACTCAACCTGTGTTGCGGCGTTTCGGGGAACGGCGTGAATCCGGTAGCAGGAAAATGGGTCGATCCAAGTGCATCGCACCCCATTCAGGGGCCATTCACCCACCCGTTACTCGCTATCTCGCAACAGCATACCCGAAAGAGGTGACTTATTTGGCAGGAGGTGGCGGCCCGAAATCTCCGAAGGAAATCTGCAAATCACCATTGCGATCCAACTCATTGAAACGTTTCTCCTGCTCGTCTTCAGTGAGATTTTTTACCGCCGGACCGAGCCGAAACTCAGCAAAGGACAAACTCCCGTCACCATTTGAATCAAGATGGGAGATCATCGCCTCAGGAGATTCCTGCCGATTCTCCTCTGGATGCGGATGTGAACCATCTGGCCGATTGGGGCGCTGCTTGCCGTCAGGATGCTTAGTCTCCATGTCGGGCCGATCTTTTGGGGTGATAAAGTGATCTCCATCCGTGTCCAACCTACGGAAAAGCGCCTCCTGCTTTTCTGCAGGCAATTTCATGAACAACGGACCATTTTTGAACTCTTCAAAACTGATTCCTCCGCTTTTGTCTGTGTCCAATTCCCATAGCCGCTTCATCGGACGTTCTTTCTGGCCTTCCTGCGGCTTTCCAAAGCGACCGAGTTCCTCACGGCTCAGCTTCCCATCATTGTCCTTATCAAGGCGATTGAAGAGATTAAGGCGCTTCTCTTCAGGCAAATTCGCGATGCGCTTGATCGCTTCGAATTCCGACTTGGAAATGAACTCATCTCGGTCTTGGTCGGCCCGCTCCCAGGCTTCTACAAAGGGTCTCTCAACGCTATGCCGGCCACCTTTTGGGTCAGCAGGCGGCTCTTTGGGCGGGTCTTGCATTTGAGCATCACAAACCACCGGCAGGAGCATTCCAGCAATAAGAAATGAAACAGGGATTGTTTTCATGGCAGTTTGTCGCTTTTTTAAATTCACTCAGCCGAGTAGATTCGACAAATAAACACACGCAACCTCAAAAAGTTTCGGCCCAAGAAGGGAATAACTACCAACACCCCATATGCACATCCTCGATATTCTCGACCGCTCGAAACCCTCGTTGTCTTTTGAATTCTTCCCACCTCGTACCGAGTCGTCTTGGGAGGACCTCTATCAAGCGATCCGGGAGCTCGAAGCCCTCCAGCCAAGCTTTGTTTCGATCACCTATGGCGCTGGCGGAGGCACTCGGGAGCTCACCCACGACCTCGTGGTAAAGATCAAGCAAACGACGAGCATCCCACCCGTTCCCCACCTCACCTGTGTGGGACACTCAAAATCCGAGGTCGGAGAAATCCTGCAACGCTATGCGGCTGCGGGCGTTACCAACATCTTGGCACTCCGCGGTGATCCACCCAAGGACCAACCGAACTACGACTGGTCACAAGGGGAATTCAAACAAGCTGCCGATCTGGTGAGTTTCATTCGCGACTTCAATGCATCCGGCGCACATCCCGATCCTCGTGGGTTTGGAATCGGCGTGGCGGGTTTTCCTGAAGGCCACCCCGCCACCCCGAACCGAGTTGCCGAATTGGACTTTCTCAAGGCAAAGGTCGACGCAGGTGCTGATTATATTTGCACGCAGTTGTTTTTCGACAATCACGATTTCCTCGATTTCCGCGACCGCTGTGATCTCGCGGGTATCGAAGTTCCGATCATCGCCGGAGTGATGCCCGTCACCTCGATCCAAGGCATGAAGCGAATGGCGGAACTTGCCGCAGGCGCGAGATACCCAGCAAAGTTACTACGGGCACTCGAGCGCGCAAAATCCAACACGGCCGCCGTCGAGCGCGTCGGAATCCACTACGCCGCGGAACAATGTGCAGGACTGCTGGACGAGGGAGTCGACGGGATCCACTTCTACACTCTCAACAAAAGCCACGCCACTCGGGAGATTTACGATACTCTTGGTATCGGAAACCGAGCCTAGTCCTTACGAGTACCGAGCTGATAGATTTCTTCAGCTTGCTTCAACGTCAACTCATAAAGAGTCCCCTCAATGGGGATCATGAGAGGTATCCGACCTAAATTGGAATCCACTGGGAGCTGGGTGGAAAGCTTCGGAGCGCGCTCAAAGGCATCTGGTGGCAGCGTGACCTTAAGAGTTCCGTCGTAGCGCAAGGTTCTTGAAATCCGCTTCACCTCCTCTTTCTCGATATCGCGCGCCTCGAACGCCAGGCTCACGCGATCTAACAACGAAACATCCCCGCCAATCGCATCCTGCTCTTGCCTCGCCTTCTTTTCCTCCATGGCCGCCCGCCGCAGTGAGAAATCACCCCCACCATCAGCATTCCCAGCTTTATCTTGACCTGAAATCTCGTTACTAAATAGGGGTGTCCCACCCGCAATAGCGCTTCTCGCCACCGCAGCCTGAGCCTCCTCAAGGGTCGGTAGCCGAACCGACACATTTCCCTCAAGCGAGAAATGATCGTCCGTAAGCATCGATAGGTCTTCAATCACCAGTCCGCCGCCGCTCGTTTTCAAATGAAACGAACCTTTGCGAAAGTCCAACCGGTGATAGTTTCTCACATAGTCAACCACTGAGAGCGCCCTTAGGACATGGAACTTTTCGCGCAGGGAAATGGTATCGTCCCCATCGAGAATGACCTTACCGTCAAAGCTAACTCCTTCAGCGGTGTTGGTGGATCCCGAGGCTTTGAAATCCCCCGATATTGAGCCCTCAATAAAGCCATCCAAGACCTCGGGCAGCGTATTTTCCATCGCAAGTTTTCGAATCTTTACCACGCCATCCACCGTGGGTCGATCTCCACCCGTCAGTCTCAACCCAGAAAAATCAACAGTCCCCTCGCCAGCACGGAACTCCGCTTTTTCAAACGTCATTCCGTTAGGATCGCAGGCGATTGTTAGATTTACGATCTCAAGCCCTTGCAACCAATTTTGGTGGAAACGCCCTCCCTTGGCGACGATCTTCAAAAAATGATCACCCCGTTGGATTTTAATCGAGCTATGATCGATCCCTCCGCGAGTTGGTTCGGAATACCCCCACTGAATACTCGCATCACCGATGTCCAACGATTGGATCAACACCGAGTCCCAATTGCGGAAAAAAGCATCCGCAAGCATCTTAGCAGAATCGGAATCATCCGCACCAGCCTTCAGGTCCATGTTCAAAATCGAAATCCCGACCGTCCCCATGTCCCACTGACCAAGCACCCCATCGAGCAATCCCATCTTGGATTGAATGTTCTTCGCCTCGATCGACGAGAAAAAAGAACCCTTACCGCCCTGGCAGGCGATTCGCGCGATTCCCAATTTCCCTTGAACCCTAGAAGCTCCGCGCATGTCCACTTCTGTCGCAGACAGCCCAGCCTTAAGCGAATCTTTGAGATCGGCCCTGAAACGGTTGGTAGTCGGGCGTTTGACCAAGTAACCCGCGAAAGCAAGTCCTACCAAGCCAAAGAAAATCACAGCTCTTACCCCTGCATTGAAGAGCTGAAACATCAAAGCGCCCCGGCTACCACCGCTCGTGATTGAATGACGCAGCTGAAACCAAAACCCCTGGCTGCTGATCCACTGGTTCAAGCGATCATTAAAATTTGTTGATTGTTCGGACTCCATAACTCGTCACTCAAGATGACCTGAGAAGTAAAATCCGCAAATTAGCATGACGCGAGTGAAATTTACCCTCGCAACAATGAAACCCATGCCGTAACACCCGCTCTGTGGATTTTAACGAATACAAAGTTCGCCTCGAAATCTTTGAAGGCCCACTCGATCTCCTGCTTTACCTCATCAAAAAAGACGAGGTTGACATCCATTTCATCTCGATCGAGCGGATCACCCGCCAGTACCTCGATTACATCAATACCTTCAAACTGCTGAACATTGACCTCGCTTCGGAGTTTATTGTGATGGCTGCAAACCTAATGTACCTCAAGAGCCGGACACTGCTGCCGAGGATCGATCAGCCTCCTGAGGAGGACGCCGAGGAGGACGATCCACGCTGGGAGCTGATCCGCCAACTCATTGAGTACAAGAAATTCAAGGACGCTGCAGGATTCCTTTGCTTGCGCGAACTCGAGCAAGAAAACCGATTCGCTCACCAAGCGGACGCCAGCGATGCCCCACCGACCGAGGAACCGGCCACTCTCGCTGAAGTCTCGATTTTTGACCTCATTCGAGCGTTCCAAAATGTTCTCAAGCGATTTGAGGAGTCGCACGACTTCGGGGACATCATCGACGACCGCTTTACGGTCTCGGACAAAATCGAATTGCTCCTAAGCCATTTTACTCCTGGCGAAGTGAAGCGCTTCGAGACGCTATTCCAGTCGGCCACGACCAAGGCAGAAGTCATTGTAACCTTTCTTGCCCTGCTGGAGTTAATGAAACTCAACCAGTTTGTGGTCCGCCAAAGCGAGTTGCTCGGTGAAATCGTGATCGAAAGACGTAGCAACCAATCGGTGGCTGCACTTGAGGCCGCTGAGGTCTCGTCTAACTACGATTGATCCTTGAACCGACTGAGAGTCAATCGATGGTCAACGCGCGCTAACAGCCTAACCCTCAGCTCAGGCGGAAAACGATCCGTGCTTTCGTAAGGTCGTAGGGCGACATCTCCATTTTAACCTTGTCACCCACCACCAAGCGGATGAACCGCTTGCGCATCTTGCCGGAAATGTGAGCCAAAACCTCATGTCCACTCTCAAGTTTTACCCGGAACATCGTCCCTGCAAGAACGGATGAAATCTCGCCATCCACCTCAACTGCCTTCTCCTCCTCGTCCTTGGTGGAGCGCTTGGGCGGACCATAGCGATTGCGGTTATTACGGCGGCCAGAGGTGTTGGGACGTTGGGGCATATTGAAATCTGATGAATCACCAAGGCTGGGTCATCAAAAACCACCGCCTTGCGCCGAATGGGTATCCTATCCGGATAAATCCAGCAATCCCAAAAAATGCCGCCATCGGAACCTAACGCACTTTTCTTCTTCACCCATGCTTGCAAAGTCGGCAATCCCCATTCATTTTCCCCCCCTCAACCATCGCCACACGGCAATTTTAAAAACACCACGCGCTCTCACCACCATGCCAGAAATCACTGAAAAAGAACTCGCGCCAAACCTCAAGCCAACTTGGCTCAAAGCCGTGACCGCTGTGCAGACCAGCAACGTCGCCTACGCCGTCAGCCTCCTCCAGGCCGTGGTCAAAGAAAGCCCAGGATTCTTGGAAGGCCGCAAAATGCTTCGCAAATGCGAACTTCAACTCGCTGGAAACACGAAAAAGAAAGGCGGACTCTTCGGCATTTCCACGGGCGGCATGGGCATGATGAAACTCCAGGGCCAAGCGAAAAAAGATCCTGAAGGGACCCTCCCACTCATCGAAAAAGAGTTGGAAAAAGATCCTCTCAACGACCAAGCAAACGAGCTACTCTTTGATGTCTGCATCAAACTCGAGCTTTTCGAAACCGCCGCGTTTGCCCTCGAAACCGTGCGGAAAGGCAATCCTGAGAATGCCAAACTCCTCCACCGGCTCGCCGAATTCTACATCTCCCGCGAACAGGCCGACCTCGCGACCGAAGTATACAACGACATCATCAAGCACCACCCTACCGATGGTGCCGCCATCAAGGGCTCCAAGGATGCATCCGCTCGCGCTTCCATGCAAAAGCAGAAGTGGGATGAGAATGCCGACATGCGCTCGTTGATGAAAAACACCGCTGAGTTCGAAGAACTCGAAAAGGCATCGAGAACTGGTCTCACTCGCGAACAACTCGAAGAGCGTCGCGACCGCGCAATCCAAAAGTACAACGATAATCCAAACCAACTCTCCGCCGTGAAGGATCTCGCAGACCTCTACGAGCAACTTGAAGATTGGAAAAATGCCCACACCTTTTTCACTTGGGCTCACAGCCTAAGCAATGGCGACGTCGCCCTCGCTACCAAGGCGTCTGCAATGAATGACCGTGCGATCGAAACCGATCTAAAAAATCTCGCAGCCGCTGCAGCAGCGGATCCAAATAACCTCGAGCTCAAGGCAGCGCTCGAAGCTCGCCAAGCGGATCGCCTCGCCGAGCAGGTGAAGGAAGCCCAACGCCGCGTCGATCAAAACCCGACCGATCCACACCTCCGCTTCGAACTCGGATCAGCCCTCTACCATGCCGGTGACTACAGCGCCGCCATCCCCCACCTGCAACAGGCCACCCGCAACCCACACATCCGCACCAAGGTTCTCCTCCTCCTCGGCCGCACCTTCCGCGCCAAGGGCATGTTCGACTTATCGATCAAGCAACTCTCGGATGCCTTGGCCGATCTAGTCGCCATGGACGGAACCAAAAAAGAAGTACTCTATGAAAAGGGCCTCATCCACTTGGAAATGACCGATAAGGTCGCGGCCCTCGATTGCTTCAAACAAATCTACGAGGTCGATTACGGCTACCGTGACGTCGCCCAACGGGTGGAATCGTCATACGCTTGATCCCAACACTGAAAATCCTAGGGCGGTCTAACACAGACCGCCCTTTTTTTCGTCCAATGCTCATGCGTGCGATTCGAATGAAACCGAATGCTGAGGGCCTAGTCTAAGGTCCACCATTGCACACGATCTGAAAAGATCATCGATTCGATAAGCCTACCTTGACCAATCCTGATCTGTGGCGAGATTCAGTCATGTCACGCAAGATCTTAATCGTTGGGGGCAACTCAGGAATCGGCCTCGCAACGGCTGAGCTGCTCCTCTCCCAAGGAGTTTCTCTCGTCGCCGCTGCCCGCACCCCAGAGCCACTCGAGGCCATCGGAATCCCCGTGCAACCGTTCGATGCTCTGAAACCCTCCGCACTCACACTCCCACCCGTTTTAGACGGTCTCGTTTACTTTCCAGGAACCATCACCCTCAAGCCGTTCCACCGCCTCACCGAAGAGGATTTTCTCAATGATTACCGAATCAACTGTCTCGGAGCAGTCGCCGTCATTCAGGCCGCTCTCCCCGCGCTGAAAGCCGCTCCGTCAGCATCGATTGTCTTATTCTCAACGATCGCAGTCGCACAGGGCCTCGCCTTCCATGCATCGATCGCGGCCGCCAAAGCCGCCGTCGAGGGACTCAGCCGATCGCTCGCCGCAGAACTCGCCCCAAAGATCCGTGTCAACGCCATCGCACCATCGCTGACCGAGACCCCACTGGCTTCGACCCTCTTGAACTCGGACGCAAAAAAAGATGCTTCCGCCAAGCGCCACCCGCTCCAACAAGTCGGCGACCCCGCAGACATCGCCCAACTCGTTGCCTATCTCCTCTCTGACGCCTCCAAATTCCTCACCGGTCAAGTCCTACGCCCCGATGGTGGCCTTTCGTCGATCCGCACCTTCTAACAGCACGAATTAGGACTTCAGCCGATTTCCCCCTGCAAACTTTACAGAATCGATCCCGGCCCGTAAGCCGCCGCCTCTGGACTAGCAATCTCCAGTGCCCTCACCGCGCTGGCGAACGAAGCGATCTGTGACTGAGCCGCACCGCATTCGCGGTCGCCCTTTGCCAAAATGGCATCGAGAAACTCTCGGGAGAGCCCCAACCGCTCATCACCCGCAAGACGCTCCACCAGATTGTTGCGATCGATCTCACCCTTCCGCAGGTCATGGACCGTCGCCACCGCATGCTCCTTGATCGCGTGGTGAGCCGTCTCACGGCCAACCCCAGATTTGACGGCTTCCATCATGATGGTCGTCGTCATGAGGAATGGCAGGTAGTGCGCGGTCTCCGCTGAAATTACCGCCTCGTATGCATCCATTTGATCCAAGATGGTCAGCAAGGTCTCAAACATCCCATCAATCGTATAAAATGCATCCGGCAGCATCACGCGACGCACCACTGAACAAGACACATCACCCTCATTCCATTGGTCGCCAGAGAGACCTGCTGCCATCGCCAGATAGCCCTTGAGGATGACGTGAAATCCATTCACCCGTTCGCAGGAACGTGAATTCATTTTATGCGGCATCGCACTGGAGCCGGTCTGACCGGGAGCAAATCCCTCACTGGCAGTCTCATGACCCGCCATGAGGCGCAGCGTCTTACAGAAAGAGGATGGCGCCGAGCAAAGATCCGTTAGAGCGGAAACAACCCGGAAATCGAGCGACCGTGGATAGACTTGGCCGACATTCGTCCAAACTGCGGGCATGCCAAGGTGGGCCACCACGCGCTTCTCAAGCTCGGAGACCTTGGTGGCATCTCCTTCAAAGAGAGACAACTGATCCATCTGAGTCCCAACCGCCCCTTTCAAGCCACGCACCGCATAAGCCGCAATGACCGAGTCCAACGCTTGCAGACTGCCAAACAACTCTTCACCAAACATCGCGATGCGCTTGCCCAACGTGGTCGGCTGCGCTGCGACATTGTGCGTGCGAGCTGTTAAAATCAATTCGCTCCATTGCTCAGCACGCTCTCGGAAACGACGGAGGGTCGCCACCGTCTTATCACGAACGATGAGCAAGGAGCGGTAAACCTGCAGCTGTTCTACATTTTCTGTTAGATCCCGCGAGGTCATCCCCTTGTGAACCTGCTCATGGCCCGCAAGGTCATTGAACTCTTCGATCCGAGCCTTGACGTCATGCCGTGTGACCTTTTCCCGCGCCATGATCGATGCGGGGTCCACTTGATCTTTAACCGCCTCGTAAGCCGCAATCGCATCAGCTGGCACCTCAAGGCCCAGATCACGCTGCGCTTTCATCACAGCAATCCAGAATTCACGTTCCAGCACGATCCGCCCCTCGGCGGACCAAATAGCTTGAAGGGCAGGCGAGGCGTAGCGTTCGGCAATGACGTTTGGGATCACCCAGTCAGCTTGACTGGCAGGAAATCAAGTATCAAGAGGCACTTGCCAAAATCTTGAAATCACCTCCAAGCATTCCGCAAGCAACCAAACGGTTCTCGCTAGAAATGGGCCCTTCATCAAAGATCGGGGACATGAGGCACGAATGCCATCATGTCCCCGATGGTTGTTAACCTAAATAGTGGCCTGAAGGATTACGCCACTTCAAGGACATCGTTCTACGTCGTCCGCGATTCATGTCCAGCCCGAGCTCGGATCCACGCTCAAATGTTGTCCCCGTTGCGGCGGGACAAGACTCCTGAGCAAAGGTCGCTACCAGCGCAAGGTCCGCCACC
>CAILVZ010000195.1 GCA_903837825.1 Akkermansiaceae bacterium
GGAGAAAACCATGGAACACCTTGGTCAAGACGGCGTCGCTGCCAAGAAAACAACGCGGAAGGGAATTCCTAACAGAGAAGCTGAAGCGACATTGGAACACGATGGTGAGCTTCCCTTCAGCAAAATGCTTCGCTGTCGGATACGATATTTCACGGACGGTGCGGTGATTGGCAGTCGTGGATTTGTGGATGAAGCATTCGCTGAATCGCGGACACGCTTCGGGCCGAAGCGAGCATCGGGAGCACGGAAAATGCGAGGCGCAGCCTCATCTGCCAGCACGATTTTATGGAGCCTGAGGGATTTGAAAAAAGGGATTGCGACTTAGGTTTTGCCTGATCAATTTAGAAAAAGTCAGCGGCGACGAAATGCTAGGCCTAGAGTTGAAAGTGCAAAAAGCAGAGGCACAGAGGCTTCAGGAATCACACTCAAGGTGACGTTCACGGGGTAGCTCGTGTAAGGTCCTGCCGGAAGGCTTCCGCTGTACATCTGTGCGCCGCCCACCATGACCGTGTAGTCACCGGCGGGGAGATCGAACCACGCGCTCACCTGACCATCGGCATTTCCATCGCCCTGAATTCCAGTTGTCGAGCCGTAATTGGCAGGGGTGCCGTCTGCCACATTTCCCATATAGCTAAAGTGGCTTAGGCTTGCTGGTACAGCGATGCTGCTCGTCGCATCTCCCGAGATGTTGTAAATGTCCTCGTTGCCGATCGCCCAATCGCCAAGGGCGTTGAAGGATCCTTGGGCCACGTCAGGACCAAATAGTCCATTGAGGTAAGAAATGCTGAGCGGAGTGCCATCATGGTCCAATGAATCTGGGGCGATGTGTGCCAGCCCTGAGTAAATCGAGATTGCTGGTAGCAAGATATTGCCTGCGCCACTGCTCTGTGCGGAAAGCTGGATTTGTCCTGCGGTGGCGAGTGTGAAGCGAAAGGCGCGGTTGCGGTGACTATCCCCATAGTCAGCATCCGTGGAATACGCCCAACCAAAAGTGCTAGAGATGCTACCGGACTTTGTTACCGAGGTGTTTTCGCTGCCCGGATTGAGGGTGCCGAAATCACGGTTGGTGTAGGTGAGGTGTGAAAAGGCGGAGGTGGCGCTCACCAGAGTGACGAAGATGATGACAATATTGGTTTTCATTGGTTTTTTCATATATTAATGTGTAGTGGATTTGTTGGGTGAGATTTGTGGGATCAAGGGTTCGACCAGTCGAATGCGAGCCGATAGAACACATTGCTTGAAGGTGGAGATGGATCGGTGAAACGGATGGTATCGGCGGTGGTTCCCTTCATGGTTCCAATGGTGCTCCAGCTATTTTCATTTAGATTTTTGCTGCGCTGGATATGAAACCTTATTCCGGTCTGAAAAGGCTCCCAGATGCCCATTTGGCTTTGCCATGTCAGCGTGGCGGTGAAGTCGGGGTTCCGTTGGAGCGATGGCTGGAAGTTTGGTCCCGCGCTGAAATGATAGATGTAGATTTGGCTTTGTGGGTGCCATGGACCACCACCGGGGCCGGTAGTACTTAAATCTACCAGACGGATGCCAACCTCATAGTTTCCTGGCTTGTCCGCCGTCCACGCGCGTCCATGAATGTGGCCTTGGGGGTCATCGTTTATGTCATCGACTCCTTCGCTGATTGGAAATTTCGGAAGTCCAGCGGTTTGATTGGTTGTGAACGATTCGGTCACGACGCTGGTGTTTTCCTCCCAGAAACCAAATGTCGCACCAGCGGGACCTGTTATGCTAACCACTTCCACCCAAATCCATGAACCCGTGTGTGCATGGTGGGACCCTTCGATTTCATATTGGCCATCGGACTGAACGGTGAGCGAGAACGCATCATTGGGAAACAATGTGCGCGGTGATTCGTCGAGCATGTAGTGCCCACCACAACGTTGTCCGACTGGCCGTGGCAAAAGGTGGAATGTGCGATCCGTTCCGTTGGAACCGATCAATTGCAGCGGTTCACTGGGGTCGGGTGCGCCATTCTGGTTTGTGTCAACAATGCCTGCCGCAAAATGGTCATGGGCGAATGCAGATGAGGAAACGAATGCCAATGTCAGGAGTGTAATGTTTATGATGGGTTTGATGAATTTCATGTTAGATTTCGTTAATTCATTGAGCGTTTGTGGGATCGAAAAAATGGGATCCGGTATTGCTGATTCGAAGTTGGACTTCCTCCCATGACAGCGTTTCCACGTGCCCGTCCGTAAAAAGGAAATTTGATTTGCCACCATGCCTCTGGACCGCCACTTGCTCCGCAAAAGCGGCAGGTGGCACCGAATGGCCGTGGTAGTCTGAGAGGTGGAAGTGGTCCGAGTTCAGATACGTTGCAGATGCCTCGGCGAATAGAAACGTCCGTTCAGGGCGTTGAATCTTTGAGAGGCGGGAGAAATCGAGATCGGGTGCGCCTGCAGGATTGGGTGTTAGAAAATCATTGATTAGATAAGTGTATGGACGATTTTTCTCTTCGTCGTCCGCGCACTTGAACGTAATCGTACCAGAAGCGTATGGCTGAAGAGATAGGGTCCATGATAAACCGCCCGCCCGCCGTTGATGGGTGGTGACGGGGAGGGACATGGCATGATCGCTTGCATACATTATCGTCGCCATGCCGATCTGACGTAGGTTGCTGGCACAATTGACCGCATGACTACGGGTTAGCATGGTGCGTGACATGGGTATGGCCAGCGCGGACAGGGTCGCGATGAGCAAGACCGTGACGAGTACTTCAACCAAGGAGAATCCCTGGTTGGGTCGATGGTATTTCAATGTTTTTTAGAATCGTTTGATCACGCCTATAACTGAACATCGATGCGTTCCATTCCAACATGAAATGGTGATGCAGGATTGGCCTAGGCAAGCTTACCCAGCTATAGCGGGTACGCATCCGTTAGAACGGTGCACGACGCATTCAAGTCGCCGCAAATGCGGAGAAAAGCCTACGGGGCACCACGATTGGGGTTGATCAAACCAATCTTGGCGGCTGCAAGAGCACGCCGTGAGACACCTCGGTGGGGATTCCAAAATAGGCTGGTACCACGACTGTCACGGCGACACCGACGAGATCTTTCAGCGACACATGCGTCGGCAGAGCGATCTCCATTTTGGATTCTGCCTTCACTAAGGGTTTTTTATCGTCCTGTTTCTTGTTTTCGGTGACTACTTTGCACAATGGACATGGATGGTCTCCGTCAAACGTCTTGCTGGCGGCCTCCTGGAGGGAAGTCGTCCGGGAGAAACCAACCAGCATGTTTCCCCAAGCGAAGGTCTGGAGCAGCGTCAAGTGCCCACCCAAGGACACAAAAAGTGACCCGATGAGTAGCCAATGGCCGAGAAGACGCATGCGCTTAATCATTAAGGTTGATCGTTTGTGGATTGGGGCTACTTGGCAAGTCTAAATTTAAATGCATCTCGAGAATCTCCTGCAATGAACGCATGGGATTGTCCGAAGTTCGAAGAAGTCCTACCGTTGCCAAATTCTCTGAATGTTGCTAGATTTAAGCTTTTCCCAAGCTCCCACACGCAAGTGCGGAGCATCGAAATTACCAATTGCGACCCGGATCAGGCGTAGGGTTGGGAATCCCAACGCTGCAGTCATTCGGCGCACTTGACGATTTTTCCCTTCGATCAAGCGCAGCTCTAACCATGAGGTTGGGATCGCCTGTCGAAACCGAACCGGCGGGTCACGGGGAGCGACGATAGGTTCGCTTTCGAGCATGCGAGCGCCGCAGGGAAGGGTGCGGTGTCCCTGAATGACCACTCCGCCTCTCTTCAGTTTCTCTATGGCATCTGTCGTCGGGATGCCTTCCACTTGGGCCCAGTAGGTGCGTGGGTGCGCGGTCTTTGGATCTAACAAACGATGATTGAACCCAGGCTCGTCACTCAAAAGTAGGAGTCCCTCAGAGTCCATGTCCAGACGTCCCACTGGATAAACCTCGGGTGGAAATTCGAAATCTGCCAAAGTTCGTTGTCCGGGTTGGTCCGGTGTGAATTGGCAGAGAACTCCGTAGGGTTTATGAAATGCGATGACCATGAGAACGGCCTGATGCTAGTGACCACATTCTTGGTCGGCAAGCATCAGCCACTCATGCGGTGAGGTGGCGACTCAATCGTCAGCAGGCAAAAATTGTTTCCTTACCCACTTGCAGCGAAAAACAGAGCCTGCTTCGAATGGCTTCCATCCGTTCGCATTGCCGTAATCGATCGCTTCGGTAACCATGTCGTAGCTGACGATGCGTGGGAGTTCTGCGGTGAGAATTTGACCGTTCACCGGTGCGCTGGCCTCGATCACTAGCTCATTCACTCCGCGTCGATTTTGCATGATCCAGCGGTATTGTATGTCATGGTGATTGATGACCTTGTAACCTTTTTGTGGAGGAGGCATGAGAATGGTGTTGGGCAAATCAGCGGCGAGGAATTCGGAGTCTGCATCAATGGATGATCAATGAGAATGCTTTTCTCAAAAATCACCTGTTGTTGCCGTCTCCGGTTCCACGCCGCTGAAGTTGTGCGTCCCGCTTTGGACCATCTCTTGGATCACGCCTTCGCCAACCCAGCAGCCTTTTTGGGTGCCGGCTTTTCCTTTTTGCGCAGCGCGCGCCGCATTTTCGTCAGCGCAGAATTTTGGAGCTGACGGATGCGTTCACGCGTCACGCCGAACTCGCGTCCGACCTCCTCCAAGGTCATCGCCGTCCGTCCATTCAGTCCGAAACGTTCATCGATGATCCGTCGTTCGCGCTCGTCCAGCACGGCCAACAGGCCATCTAACTCGCCGTGAAGATTCTTATCAGAAAGCATTTCGAGCGGATTGACCGCACGCTCATCGCTGATCACATCACCAAACTCAGTGGCTTCCCCTTCATTGATTGGAGCATCCAGTGAAGTTGGGCGGTAGGATGCCTGCCTGAGGAGTGCGAGTTTGCGGTGTGGCAGTCCTACTTCGTCCGCCAGTTCCTCATCGGTCGGTTCACGGCCTAGCGCTTCTGTTAGAATGGCGGCGATTCGTCGCATTTTTGCAATTTTATCAACCATATGCACCGGAAGGCGGATCGTCTTCGATTGGTTGGCTAGGGCGCGTTTGATCGACTGCTTGATCCACCAAGCGGCATAGGTCGAGAGTTTGCCGCCTTTTTCCGGGTCGAAACGTTCGACCGCCTTCATGAGGCCGATGTTGCCCTCCGAAATCAAATCCGTCACTGGCATGCCATAATTTGCGTAGTCTTGGGCGATTTTAACGACCAGACGCAAATTCGCTCGGATCATGTGCGACCGAGCCTCGGCATCTCCTTTCTGAATCCGTGCTGCCAGATCGATTTCCTCTTGGATCGTCAAAAGAGGCGTTTTTCCGATCTCCTTGAGATAAATTTTCAGGCTGCTTTCTGCTTCGTAGGCCATGGTTTGGTGGGGTTCGTTATGGGTTGATCGTCACCGAAGGGAGTTTCTTCCTATTTTTCTTAGAGGAAATGTTGGAATACGGCTGATGGGGGTGAATGGCATCAGAGTGGTTCGGTGACTCCCAACGCTCTTGACTTAGCAAATCACATGCCTGCATTTTTCATGGTGTAACTCGCTGGTAATGAGTAAAAAATGATTTCCTGCACCATTACAGATTGCACGGTGCGTGCATTTTGCCCACCGCCAGTGCCAATTTGACGCATCCCGGATTGGACAAGTGATCGAGGATCCCTCAATTTCCACTCGTGTTTGACGCAAGCTACGCCATCGCCCGTTCTTTATTGTTCCGCCTTGATGCGGAAGTTGCTCACCACACCAGCATGGCCGCTTTGAGGCTTGCTGAGAAAACCGGCCTCTTGGGGCTGGTGGCTCCGCTGGATGAATTCGCCGCGCCCGTGGAATTGATGGGGCTAGAATTTCCTAACAGGATTGGGCTTGCTGCGGGTTTGGACAAAGAAGGCAATACGATCGATGCGCTTGGCAGGCTCGGATTTGGCAGTATTGAAATCGGCACGATCACCCCACGCCCACAGGCAGGCAACCCCAAGCCGCGACTCTTTCGTCTAACAGAGCATGAAGCAATCATCAACCGCATGGGTTTCAATAACCCAGGCATCGATGCTGGGGTTGCGAACGTTCGTTCTGCGAACTCGTTTGCTGGGATCGTAGGTTTCAACATTGGCAAGAACAAGGACACTCCTAATGAAAATGCAGCAGACGACTATCTGATTTGTCTGCGCAAAGCGTATTCAGTTGCGGATTACATTGCGGTGAATCTTTCGTCGCCCAACACCCCAGGTCTGCGGGATCTGCAGGGGGCCGAAGCAAGTGCGCGCCTGTTGGAGACGCTGAAAAGAGAGCAACAGAAACTTGCAGCCGAGCACGGGAAAAAAGTGCCACTACTTTTCAAAGTCGCGCCAGACCTCGACGAAACCCACATCCGTGATCTCTCACGCGTTTTTCTTGATGGTGGGCTCGATGGTGTTATCGCCACTAACACCACCCTTGACCGTGATCAGGTGTTAGGCCATCCGAGAGCCGCGGAAGCGGGCGGACTTTCTGGGCGTCCGGTATTCGTGAAAAGCACTGAGGCTCTCAGGGCATTTTCAAGCCACCTTGGCTCGCAGATCCCCATCATTGGTGTGGGTGGAATCTCTTCAGTCGAAGACGCTCAAGAAAAAATCCACGCCGGTGCTTCGCTTGTCCAAATTTACACGTCCTTTATCTATCAGGGGCCGCAGCTGGTGCGAGAGATCGCCCGAGCAATTTAATGGAAAAATCGATCAAGCAAGCTCCTTGCGGTTGAGGATGCCATCGATCAACGCGCTTCTGGTATCGATCCGAGTGGTCATCTGCTTGGCGGATGGGTTTGCTCCGATTTCGCGCAATCGCATCAACCGTTGACCACCGGATTGGAGGTCATAGCTGTTGAATCCAATCCTAAACCTTTGATCTCCAGCGACGGGCTTGCCTTTGTAAAGAAAGCGAATTGGTTGCCCATCTGGGCCAAGGATCAGTTCGAACGGCCAGAGCAAGCGGTCCGAGTGAAGCTCGGTGGCGTCTTCCTTTACGATCTCTAACAACTCGCCAGCGCTCACCTCTGCGATGGCGAGGAGGTTTTCATAAGGTAGCAATCTCCAACAGTCGGCGACCTTAATCTCACCGGCCTCAAGGTTACCCGTATTGAATGTTCCATGGAAGATGCCATCGACAGGTGTGTGGTTTCGTTGCAGTGACTCGCTGAAAAATTCGCAGAAAATTTGGCTCAGTCGATTTCCGCGACCTGATCCTGAGATCCGTTGTGTTACCAACCCAAGCTTCCTGTCCAATTGTTCTTTCGATTTTTTCAACTCTGGCTGAGCGACCTCGATTACCACGGGGTCGAGGTCGAAGCGTTTATCCATCAGCACCGTGTATGCATGGCGGTTTACGAGTTTTCGCGAATTCACATCGAATGTTAGGTCGACTCTCCCGCAGTGGATTCCATAGTAACTGGCTTGTGAGCAAAGCACGCCATTGATTTCCCATGCGGGTTTATCTTTGTGTGTATGACCCGCGAGAAAGACATCCACGTTTGCATTGTCCTTGAGGATCGCGCGGATTGGATTGGCAAAATCATCGTCTTCACGCCATCCCATGTGGCCCATCACGACCACTGCGTCTGCTTTTGCTGAACGGGCTTCCGTGAGGGATTGCTTGAGTGATTCGACCGGATCGGTGGGAGTGATTCCGCCAAGGGTTGAGGGTGCTAACCAAAACGGCAACCCTGGAGTCACTAGGCCGATCAACGCAATCTTGAACCCTCCGACCTCTTTCATGGTCCATGGTTTCACCTTTTTCCAAGCACCCTCAAGGGCTCCTGGGGGCTTGTTACCACTCTTGATATTTCCTGTTAGAATCGGCGACTTCGAATGGGAAAGGTTGCTCTCTATCACCTCTGGGCCCCAGTCAAAGTCATGATTCCCGAGCGTCCAAGCGTCGTAGCCTAGGCGATTGAATAAGCCGATCATCAATGCACCTTGGTTGATGAGGCTTTCAGCCGTTCCCTGATAGACATCGCCGATATCGACCAGCAGCGAGTCGGGTGCTTCTTGGCGCCAGGTGCGAATGCAGGAAACGCAACGCGCGAAGCCGCCAATGTCTTTTACCCCATCATACCCTTGGGTTGGTAAGATGTGGCCATGCAAGTCGGTGGTGTGAAAAATCGAAATCGTCTTCGTGTCTCCGTGATCCGCTGCGAATCCAAGGGCCGAAGCTCCGAGCCATGCGCTTGATCCTTTGAGAAGCTGTCGCCTTGTGATGCCATCGCCTACCATGATGCATAGCCTGCAGAACGAGTATGGAAACGCAAGTCGGGAGATATCGCTGAAATCAAACGACTTTACGGTTTACCTGTCTGGCAGAACGTCCGATGGTTGCTGCTGCAACATGCCTGTTTTTTTTCTCATCATTGCCTGCGCACTCTGGGGTCTAAGCTTTCCACTTTTGAAAGTCCTGAACCTTGAGCAAGCAGCTCGCCTGCCTGCGGCATCAAGCTTGTTTCTCGCGTCGTGGCTTCAGTTTGCTCGTTTTGGGTTCGCGGCCATCCTGCTACTGCCATTCGTGATTCGTCAGAAGGGGCTTTCTAAGCTTGAGATTCGCCAAGGCCTCGTCCTCGCATTTTGGGGTGGCTTGGCGATGTGGCTGCAGGCGGATGCGCTCGCCTACACCGAGGCATCGACCTCGGCATTTTTAACGGGTGCTTACTGTGTTTTCATCCCGCTATGGACCTCGCTTCGCCTCAGAGCGCATCCAGGTGCCCGAGTCATCATCGCGACTCTGATGGTTCTCATGGGCGGGGCGGTTCTGTCGGGACTTCGCCCCGACCACCTGCGCCTCGGTCGCGGCGAAGTCGAGACCTTGTGTGCGGCCCTGTTGTTTGCCTTCCAGATTTTGACCCTCGAAAATCCGAAATACGCATCCAACCGCGGATTGCCTGTGAGTTTCATGATGTTCCTCGGGATCACGGTGCTTTTCATTCCGATCACGCTTGGCACGGCAACGAGTCTCCAAGCGTGCCTCACGCCTGGGGCGTCATTGCCAGCGGTCTTGCTGGTCAGTTGCCTCACAGTTTTCTGCTCCGTGGGTGCTTATCTACTCATGAATACTTGGCAGCCACGGGTATCTGCTACCGAGGCTGGGCTCATCTATACCACCGAGCCAGCATTCACCGCGGTTTATGTGCTGTTTCTGCCGATCGTCCTCGGCAAGTGGACTGGCCTAGATTATGCGAACGAAAAGGCATCCATTTCGATGATCGTTGGAGGATCCCTGATTTTAGCGGCCAATATCATCATGCAGTGGAAGCCGCAAGCGCCAGAATCAGCCCCATAAGGCCTAACAAGAGTTTTGGGTTTAACTGCCCAAGTCATTAGGCTGTTGAACCTCAGACCAGCCGCAAAAACAGTTGCCTCTCGGTCGTCGCTCGGTAATCTACCAACCCGTATGATCATCGCACCGAAAATCCGTGGATTCATTTGCACCACCGCGCACCCAGAGGGTTGCGCCAAACACGTCGCTGAACAAATTGCCGTGGTCAAGAGCCGTGGCTTGATTGAAAACGGGCCGAAGCGCGTGCTGGTGATCGGATCCTCCACCGGCTACGGACTTTCTTCGCGAATTGCTGCAGCCTTCGGCTCAAATGCGGCAACTCTCGGGGTGTTTTTTGAGCGCCCAGGCGAGGCAGATCGCCCAGCGACCGCGGGTTGGTATAACACCCGGGCCTTCGAGCAAGAAGCTGCCTCCGCAGGCCTCTATGCTCGGTCGATCAATGGCGATGCCTTTTCTAATGAAATCAAATCCGAGGTCATCGAGGCCATCAAGGCGGACCTCGGACAGGTCGATCTGGTGATTTACAGTCTCGCCTCACCCCGTCGTACCGATCCGAGCACGGGCGAGGTTTACAAGTCAGTCCTGAAGCCGATTGGTTCGAGTTACACCAATAAAAACCTCAACACCACCACTGGGGTCGTGAACGAAATTACGATTGAACCGGCAGAGGGTGACGACATCCGTCAAACGGTTGCGGTCATGGGCGGCGAGGATTGGGAGCTCTGGACGGATGCGCTGATGGAAGCTGGGGTGTTAGCCGAAGGAGTGCAAACGCTTGCCTATTCGTACATCGGGCCTGAAGTCACTTGGCCGATTTATAAAAATGGAACCATTGGCCGTGCCAAGGAGGATCTTGAGCGGGTACAGCGCGCATTGGATGTCAAGCTGGCTACCATTCACGGCAAGGCTTGGGTCTCGGTAAACAAAGCGCTCGTCACCCAAGCCAGCTCGGCAATTCCCGTGGTTCCGTTGTACATTTCTCTGCTTTATAAGGTCATGAAGGCCGATGGGACCCATGAGGATTGCATTGAACAAATGGACCGTTTGCTGCGTGACCGACTCTACAATGGCAACCCGCAACCCGATGAGGCGGGACGGATTCGCGTCGACGACTGGGAAATGGCCCCCAAGGTGCAAGCGCTCGTCGGAGAGCGTTGGCAGGAAGTCAACACCGAGAACTTCACCACGCTTGGCGACTTCGCGGGTTATCAGTCGAGTTTTCTGCGTCTCTTTGGCTTTGGCCTTGAGGGTGTGGATTACGCGGCGGATACCGATCCTGCGGTTGGCATCCCATCCCTCGAGAAATAAGGCTTAGTGCCTTTGTTTTAGCACCCTTGGAGGTATCATTCCCGTAAGTCGGTTGGCCGGCTTGGGGGAGCGTTGATCGGGCGGGGAAGTGGTCCTGTTCCCGCGTCGCCGATGGCAGATTGAGTGCGGATCGCGGATGCAATGGCGGTCGCGAGTTTCTGGCGGTAGTTTGAATCAGAGACTCGGCGGCTCTCGCTGGCATGGCTCAGGTAGCCGCCTTCGACGAGTACGCAAGGGATTGCTGGATTTCGGGTGAGGCGGATTCTGCGGCGCACGAGGCCGCGGCAGGAGTTGCCAGTCGGGCATGCGCGCGACATTGCCTGTTGCAGGCGAGTGGCGAGGCCGTGGCTATCGACGCGCCAGTAATACGTCTCGGGGCCACAGCAGTTGGACGGGCCGCTGTTGTAGTGAACGCTGACCAGTACGGCGGCGCCAGAGCGATTTGCGCGAGCGACCCGTTCGTCGAGGTCAATGAAGGTGTCGTTTGAGCGCATGAGAATGACTTTGAAATCGGGTGCAAGTTGCTGGCGGATGCGTTTGGCGGTATCCAGCGCGAGA
>CAILVZ010000196.1 GCA_903837825.1 Akkermansiaceae bacterium
GGCCTCGGTGACCAAACTTAGTGGCCTTGATCTCTCAGATCATGGAGCGGTGGCTTGGAGGCGACCGAAGAGCTTGCCGCCTGAGGCTTTGGATGCGGGAACCGTGATGGTGATCGTATCGGTTGCGGCATCTGGGCTGTCCTCTGCCACGGTGACGGTGACTCCATTGGTGGTCGCGCTTGTTGCACCTACGGTCACTGCGTCGTTCGCATTGAACGTGAGGCCTGTGGACCATTGGAAGCCGAGGGTCGTGATATCCTCGGAGACGTCGGTGCGGTGGAAGGTGAAAACCATGCCACCTGCGAGGTTCTGCGTCACCACGGGCAACAAGGCAGCAGAATTTGAGTTTGCAATGGCAGGATTTGGCTGGCCACCGAGGATACACTCCAGGGCGTTGGAAATACCGTCTCCGTCGGGGTCCGCAGTTGCGTCCGCCGCCGTGCCTTGGAGTCCTTGGGTGGTGATCCAATCCGCAAGCGTATTGTCCACTGCCGTGGAACCGGTGATCACCAAAATGGTCCCCGTTCCAGAGAAGTGGGTGTTATCAATGTGGGTCGCACCTGATCCCGAGGCGCCCCAGGTTCCGGCAGCTTTCTGCACCGATCCGAAGTAGAGTTGATCCACGGTTTCCACTCCAGTGGCTTGGACCTTGCCACCGTTGATGATGAGGTATCCGTAGTCATCAATTGCAGAGCCATTCACCGCAAGAATGCCGCTGTTGACAGTGGTGTCTCCACCATAACTGTTAGGATCGGTTGGATTGCCAACGATGCTGAGAATTCCGGTTCCAGATTGCGTGACGCTACCATAGCCATCGATCAAGCCTGATAAGGTTTGATTGGCGGAGCTGCTATAGACCAGGTTTGCTCCTACTCCAAACTGGATGGCACCCGAGTAACTGCCGTTTCCAAGGCTGCCGGAGCCGCTGATACTCAGGGTTCCTTTGCTGATTTTGGTGGTGCCGTTGTAGGTGTTCGCGCCGGTGAGGTCGAGGGTTCCATTACCGTCCTTCATGATGCCAAGTACGCCACCGGTTGTGCCGGACGAGTTGCTGATGACGGAGCTGATGGTTACCGCACTCGCTGCATTTTCCGTATTGATTCCAAACGACGCATAGGCTTTCAGCCCGTTGCCGTTGCTCGAGGAGAGGTTGGTCAGTAGGGTGCCCAGCTGGGTGCCGCTGAATTCATCACTACCCCCCGTGCTGACAGCGAGCGTCGCGTTGCCAGAAACCGTGATTTTTGCCGCCGTCCAGTTCGCTTCCGTGGCACTGTAAAGCGAGGAGGGTTTGGTGATGAGCAGTGTCCCAGCGGTGACTGAGGTGTTGCCCGTGTAGGTATTTGCACCAGAGAGCGTCCAAAGGACACTGCCGGATTTGACAAGGGAGGTGATACCAGACGCGCTATCCACAATGCGACCGCTAATCTCTCCCTTGCCCAATCCGGAGCCCTGCAGCGTGAGACTCTTGTTTCCTGAGCCGCTCGCTGTAAAATCGCTGGTGAACTTGAGGAGGCCGCTGCCAACTTGGTCAAGGGTCGCACCTCCGGTGGTACCGGCAAGATTGATGACTCGATCCGTGGTCTCCCCGTAACCTTGGTAGGAAAGGTTTCCAGTGGTGGTGCCCGCGCCAATGGAGATAGTTCCATCGGCAGTCGTCAAGGGGGCACCAAGGGCACTCGCCTCTAGTCCGCCGCTGACGCTGTTGATGGAGTAGGCGTAGATTCGCCCTGCCTGGATGCTGACAGGACCCGTGAATGTGTTGAGTTCGTTGGCAAGATACAGCGGGCCACTGCCTGTCTTGGTCATGCCACCCGAACCACTGGTGATGCCATTGATCGACATGCTGTAGTTCGTCTGGATGGTGGAGGTCGCATTGAGGGTGATGCTTCCACTGAGGGCACAACCAAATCCATTGTTTGAAATCATCGTGCCACCGCTGAGGGTGATGTTGTTGCTTCGGGTGCCGCGCTCGAAGGAAAGATTACCTCCTGTATTCACGGTGATACGGCCAGTGCCGAGCGTGGCAGGTGTCGTATCCGTGACGCCTGCTGACAAGGTGCCTGCATTCACGATGGTTCCTCCACTGTAGCTATTGGTCAATGCAGTTCCAGTGATCGACACTTTGCCTGGGCCATTCTTGATCAATGCGTTCGAGCCGGAGATTAAGCCAGACAGAGTGAGTGTGCCGTTGCCGACTCCTCCAAAGGTCAGGTCGGAGTCGAGGCTGATGGGAGTGGTCATGTTCGCGGTGGTGGATGCACCCAGATTGATTTGTGGAGTGGTGGATCCGTTGCTGGCCAGCGTGATGGTGTTGTTACCAGCGATGATGACGGTGGCGGTGCTATTGCCGGTGCTTGCGAAATTGATTTGATTCATTTGCATGCCAGCGGTTAGATCGTGGGTTGCGGTGTAGCTTCCTGGCTGGGTGAAGTTGAGCGTGTAGTCGGATCTTCCTGTGGTGAGCGGAGCTGCTGCGACGCCTAAGTCAGCCGTCCATTTGGTATCATCGCTCCAGTTGCCAGCGCTTGCAGCTGCCCAGGTGAAGGTCGAGGGATTGATCACGTTCACTCCAGACTGAGTGGCGCTAATGGAGGAAACGGTGTCGGATACTGTGACGGATTGGGTGCCTAGGGTATTCAGCGTGAGCCCAGTAAAGGTGTGCACTCCAGCGTCTCCACTCGAGAAGCTGTAGTTGGACGGCAAGCTTGCGCTGGAGTCGCTACTGGTGAAGCTGACGGTACCGGTGTATCCGGTGGCGGTGTTGCCATATGCATCTAGGACAGTGACCGTGATCCTAGCAGGGGAATTGATTCTGCTAGAATTGGATAAGCCTGAAAGCACAAAGCCGGTCGCGCTGCCCCCGGTCACGGTGATTCCAGATTGGCTTCCGGTCACGAAGCTCTTTGAGGTATCGGTGGCAGTGATGGAGTGACTGCCGGTGCTTTTCAGCGTGACTCCACTGAAGGTGTGTACTCCGTTGTCTCCGGGAACAAAGGTGTAGTCAGAAGGCAAGCCAGCTAGGGCGCTGCTAGTGGTGAAATGGACGGTGCCCGAGTAGCTGGTCGAGGTCGTTCCACCCGAGGTCTTTGCGGTGACGGTAAAGCTTCCCTCAGCCCCTGCAGTTTGAGGGCTTGGGAAACCTGAAACCGTGAGACTCACGGCTGCATCATTGAGGGGGATCACAATACCAGATTGGCTGCCGGTGATTGAACTGGTCACCGTGTCTGTTGTGGTGATCGAGTGAGTCCCTGCCGTGTTGAAGGTGACTCCATTTGTGAACGTGTGAACGCCATTGTCTCCAGCAACAAATGTATAGTTTGATGGCAAGTTGGCAGTGCTGTCACTGCTGCTAAACTGGACGGTGCCGGTATATCCAGTGGCGATGTTACCATAGGTGTCCTTTGCGGTGATCGTAATGCTACCTGCGGTTCCCAGTGGTTGGGGGGAGGGGATGCCGGTGACGGTGAGGCTTGTGGCGGCGGCGGCCTGAACATTAAAGGTGGCTGTGCCCGTTTTGTTGCCTGGCCCAGTCACGACGAATGTTTGGTTGTTCCCCACCAATGATGGCGTAAATGTCACACCGGTGAGTACCCCTGCCGTAAAGCTGCCAGACGTTCCGGTGATCCCCGCCGTGCCGCTATAGGTCACTGGGCCATTGTAAGCCACCGTGTTTTCGGCCGAATCCTTCGCGGTAATGGTGATGTTAGGGGTAGCCCATCCTGCCGTCTGTGGCGAGGAAATCGTTGAGATCGTGAAGTGGTCGAGATTTCCTGGAATATAGGTCACGTCGACATTGCTCATTTGAATCTGGTCAGCTCCCAATTCCTTAGTGCCTTGGAATCCGACGCGGTTAAAAGTGAAAGTTAGGGGTGTTGCGTCTGGAAAGTCTGTGACACCCACAAATTCCGCCGAGTCGGAAGTCCTCTTGAGTGATGAACTGATCAGCACGCCATTGGTGGAATCCCGCGCAATCGTGAATGAGAAACTATAGGTCGTGCTGGTTAGATTAGTACTGGTTAACGGGATGCTCGTCAAAGAGCTTGCGCCAGTTGTACTGGTGAAGGCACCCGTATTTACAGCGCTTCTCTCGTAGATCGATCCAGTTCCAGCACTACATGCATTCTGGGCGAAGTAACCCAACCAACCATTGGTGTCGGTTTTGCTGTTCACATTGAAAATCCCAAAGCGGAAGGTACTCCCTACGGTGATTGTTGTCGCAATCCCCCTCATCGTAAGATTTCCGCTGAGGACAATTTTATCGCTGGGATTGGTTAGGGTGATGTTGCTGGTCAAAGGTGAATAAATCGACGAGCCATAGGTGCCGTTTTGGGCGTTGTCTGTGGAGTTATTGCCCCAAGTGGGAGAGGCGGTGGCATTGTTTGTCAGGACCATCGCCGTGCTCGCAGCTGGAGCCCACACTCCCGTCACTGGGGCCGCCTTGGCTAAGGATGCGGCGAGGATGAATGCGAGGAGCTTCAAGTGGATTGGAATTTTCATGATCGGATGGGGTAAGTGTTTGAGGGCGAGGCGGTGTGATTGGCGCGAGGTGAGGTGATTCGATGGATGGGTTTTTAAGAACGGTTCAGAATCGTGAACGATTGGAGTGTGATTATCAAAATTTAGGGTGGTACTACAAGCGCGCTGTCAAAATAAACTAGGCTAAAAAGTGAACAGGTTTTTATCGGACGGGGCCGAAAGCGAGGGGGCTGATGTTGTTTTGATGGGCGAGTGGCGAGACCGCGTGCGAGGGTGTGCCTCAGGGAGGGAGTAGCTTCAGCATGGCGCTGGCCACATCTGGTTGCTCGGATGTTACGCTCCGCGATCCTGTCGGATCTTGTTGGTAATCGAATAGATCCACTTGAACTGGAGCCGTGGGAACATTCCCCCAACGCACGAGGCGGTAGCGGTCCGTGCGCAGCGAGTAGCCGCTGGTGCTGTTGCGGTTCCAGTAGCTGAGTGTGGTGACCTTGGCGGGAAGTGTGGGGTTCAAGAGCGCCGGGGCGAAACTGCGGCCCTCGACGGCGGGGATCGGCACGTTGCAAAGATCTGCAAGAGTCGGGTAAATATCGACCGTTTCGACAAATGCTTGTGATGGGACGCCCGGTTGGGACATTCCCGGGACACGGATCACCAGCGGGCTCTTGAGCGATTCTTCTAGCGTCGTGTGTTTGCCCCAGATCCCGAGTTCACCGAGAGCCCATCCGTGATCCCCCCAAAGGACGACGATGGTATTTTGGTCGAGGCCGAGTGAGGTGAGGGCGCTGAGGACCTTACCGATTTGGGTGTCGGTGTAACTCACGCAGGCGCGGTAGCCGTGGATGGAAAGTCTCGCCTCCGCATCGTCGATGGTGTTGGTGCCCCCGTAATTGCCGAGGAATTCGCCATTGTCGGAGAACGTCAGGGCAAGGTTGACGTTCGTCGGCAACTGCATCGGTGGGACGGTGATGGCGTTGCGGTCGTAGAGGTCCCAGTATTTTTTGGGAGCGTTGAATGGCAGGTGGGGCTTGAAGAATCCGACGGCGAAAAAGAATGGCTTGCCAGCGGTCTTCAGGCTCTGGAGGCGGGCGATCGCGTCATTGGCGATCCAGCCATCAGCATAGTCCGTGTCGTCGAGTGAAGTGCCATCGGATTTCACCCCGATTTCGGTGCGAGGAGAGACTCCGATCGTGCGGGTGATGCCACCAGCGTAGGAGAAAAATGCTTCACGGGCCGTGCGCCAGGTACCTGCGGGGCTGCTTTGGCTGTCCCAGGCCCCTGGCATTTCCAGGACGCCGCTGTCGCTAGTTCCCCCTGGGTAGTGGGAGACTTTTCCGAGCGACTCGGTCGTGTAGCCGGCATTGCGGAAGGCCTCGGGCATCGAGTTAGGGGCTTGCGCGGTTATGGTACGTGGGTAGAGCGAGACGAATGCGTCATTGCTCGCGGCGGTCCCGTTGGTGGGGCGGCGTGAGGTCAACATCGCAAAGCGCGAGGCCCCGCAGGTGGGGCACTGCACGTAATGCCGCTTGAATGCGCGTCCGCTTTGCACGAGCGCATCCATGTTGGGCGTGCGCATGTAAGTGGCGCCAAATGCGGCGATTTCGGGTCGCAGGTCATCCACTGCGATGAACAGCACGTTGGGTCGGTTGGTGAGAGTGAGTGCTGGGTCGGGTGATGCCACGCGGTCGCGCACCCGGATGAAATTTGGCATGGCGCCGATGGGTCCGATGCGTGAAGTGCCGTTACCACTTGATGAGAGAACTGGCGCGCCGATCCGCTGCCAGGAGACGAGATCGGTCGATCCTTCAACCGCGTAGGAGCGTCCACTGGTTGCGTTCCAGCGCAAGGTGGGCCCGACGCCCACGGGCTCAAACGCTGGCCCAAGCTGGAAGTCGGTGATCGCGAAAGTTGAGGATGAGGTTGAAACGGCTGCGCCAGTGGTGAAGGTAGATGCCGTGCCGTAGGAGGTGCTGACGCTGTTGGTCGCGTAAGCGCGCATCGTGTAGCTGGTGGAGGTGGCAAGACCGGTAATGGATGCGGTGAATGTGCCAGTTCCGCCTGAGCTGTTGGCCACGGTTGCGACGCCGGTTCCTCCCATCGTCGGGTTCGAGTTGTTCGAGGTGATGGAATACACGAACCCGCGAGCGGTTACGGTGGCGCCGCCATCGCTACTGACAGTGCCATTGAAGGTTGCGGTTCCGGCGGTGCTGCCGACGGTTGCCGAGTTGGAGACGGATGGTGCGGATGCCGAAGTGGTTGATCCCGCAGTGAAGGTGGTCGCGGTGCCGTAGGAGGTGCCGACGCTGTTGGTGGCGTAGGCTCGCATGGTGTAGCCGGTGGATGCGGTTAGGCCACTGATTGCTGCAGTGAAAGTACCGGTGCCGCCAGAGGCGTCGGCCACTTGCGTTACACCGGTTCCTCCGATGGTCGGTGCCGAGTTGGTTGAGGTGATCGAATACACGAACCCGCGAGCGGTCACGGTGGCGCCACCATCGCTACTGACGGTGCCATTGAAGGTTGCGGTTCCGGCGGTGCTGCCGACGATGACCGAGTTGGAGAGGGATGGTGCGGACAAGGTCCCGGAACCGGTGAATGTGACATCCACATTGGAGAGTTGAATTTTATCGGCCCCAATGCCAGTGGCGGCTTGAAAACCAACGCGGTCGAAGGTCAGCACATTGGCATTCGCGTTGCTATCCGTGATTTCGGTTAGACTGGCGAAATCCGTGCCATCGCTTCGTCGCAGCGACGTGGAAATGCGCAAGTTGGTGTTGCTGCTAGAGACTCGCTGGATGCTCAATGAGTAACTGTAAGTTGCATCTGTTAGATAAGTGCCTGTTGCGAGAGCGCTAACGGTTCCTAGGGTTGAAGTGCCAGTCGAACTTGAGAAGGCTGCGGTGTTTCCGCTGGTTCGTTCATACAGGAGCCCAGTTCCGGTTGCCGCTGCGGAGGTCATGAAATAACCCAGCCAGCCGGTGGTTCCTGACTGCGAGTTGGAATTGAATAGCCCGAAGCGAAAAACGCTGCCGCCGGGGGTTGCGGCCACTCCGGACATCGTTAGATTCCCGCTGAGTACCACGATGTCACCGGCATTGGTTAAGGCGGTCGTTGCAGCCAGTACCGAGTAGATCGATGAGGCATTGGCATTGTCAGAACTGCCGCTTCCCCAAGTGGGCGATGCGGTGCTGGTGTTTGAGAGGGTGGCGCTACCCGACGCGCTCAGCCACGTCCCCGTCACTGGAGTCGCGGCGGCACCGAGGGATAACGCGAGTGATGCGATCGCTGCGCGAGTATGGGTCCGAATTTTTGGAGTCATGCAAATTCCTAATTGCCTCCCCCTCATCGGGGACGGGAGGTCCACAGCGAAGTGAAATGGGGAGACGGAAAACTTCGCTCAATCGATCGTAAATCAGAATCTTTCGATCAGCGGCGACGGCGGAGCAGGGCAAGAACACCAAGGCCACCGAGCAGGCAGGCTGAGGATTCTGGGACCACGGCGACATTGGACATTTGGATCTGGTCCGCATTCGTATCGGTCGTATTTTGGAAGCCGACCCGGTTGAAGGTGTAGGTCTGTGGGGTCGTGTCGGTGAATGTCAAATTGCCAAAGTCGAGATTATCGGAATGGCGCTTGAGCGAGGACGTGATCGTCACTGCCGTTGATGCAGTGCGTGCGATGTTGAACGTGAAATCATACTGGGTATTTGTGAGAACAACCCCAGTTCCCATTGCTGAGGCGGTCGACACCAAGGTGGTAGTGCCTGTGGAGCTTGTAAAACCGGCAGTGTTACCACTGGTCCTCTCGTAAAGCGTGCCACTGCTGGCGGAACCCGTGTTGTAAGCTAAATATCCGAGCCAACCATTCGTATCTGATTTGCCGTTCACATCAAACAGGCCGAAGCGGAAGAATCCACCACCCGTCCCTGACACACTTGCCCCGACCAAGGTGGCGGATCCCGTTAGCGTCACAGCATCTCCTACGGCGGCGAGCGTGATGGTGGGGAAACTGGCATAAAGGTTTGATGCCTTTGCGTTGTCGGTGGCTCCACTACCCCAGGTAGGTGACGCCGTGCTGGTGTTGCTCAATGTTGCAGTAGTTGATATTGTCGCCCATCCCGTGACGGCAGCGGCGTCGGCATTTGATGCGATGAGGGACAGCGTGAACCCGAGAGCTAAAGTGGATGGTTTCATGGTGGGGTCTTTTGAGAAAAGCTTTAAAAGTGGCTAACAAGCACAGGACTGAAAGATTTCGGGGGCATCCCGCAATGAAAAATTATTTTTTAACTACTCTAAAAAATGAACAGGTTTAACTGGCTTTTTGTTGGAGATGCGGTGCGGGGGGGTATCAACGACGCAAAAACGCCCGACTCCACTGACGGAGACGGGCGCTTTAAAGTACTCTTAATGAATGCGTTAGATCAGTGCATCATTCGCCGAGACCGAAGCGGACGAAGCGGGTCACTGTGAGGGTGTCGCCAAGTTCCTTGCCTTTGGTTTCGAGCAGTTTCGCGACCGTGATGTCCGGATCCTTCACGAATCCTTGCTCGAGGAAGCAGCTTTCTGCGAAGAATTTGCCAATCTGACCGATGAGGATGTTCTCGATGATGTTGGCAGGCTTGCCACTTTCGACGAGGCGGGCGCGGAAAATTTCGCGCTCGGCGTCCACGAGATCGGCAGGGATGTCGTCGCGGGAGAGTCCCTTCGGAGCGGATGCCGCGATGTGGAGGGTGAGATCCTTGATGAGGTCGCGGAAGGTTTCGGTCGATTTGGTCTCAGGCTTGGTGGTACCCACTTCGATGAGCACGCCAACTTTACCGCCGAGGTGGATGTAGGATGCGACCACGCCGCCCGGGGCAGCGTTGAAGCGCACGTACTTGCGGAACTGGAGGTTTTCGCCGACCTCGACGACCTTGGCTTTCACCGTGTCTTCGATGGTGTATTCGCCGAATTGTTGGGCGAGTGCGGCGCTATGGTCGGAGGCGTCCGATGCAGCGAGGGCGTCTGCGATGCCAGCGACGAATGCTTGGAAGTTTTCGTTTTTCGAGACGAAGTCGGTCTCGCAATTGACTTCAAGCAAGAGGCCAGAGGTGGTGTCGGCGTTGACGCGTGCGGTGATGACGCCTTCGTTGGCGGCACGGTCGGCTTTGGCGCCAGCCTTGGCGATTCCGCGCTCGCGGAGGAGTTTGATGGAGGCTTCGAGGTCGCCATTGGTCTCGGTGAGGACGCGTTTGCAGTCCATCATACCGGCATTGGTTTTATCGCGAAGTTCTTTGACGATTGCTGCGGTGATCATGATTTTAAAATGAGGAAGAGGTAAGAGATGAAAACGGGCGCCCTGCCAAGTGACAGGACGCCCGTGTGACAAAGTTGTTAGTTTTTGCGGCCCGCGACCATGGCATCGACCAGATTCTGGAGGATGAGGCGGATCGAGCGGATGGCGTCGTCGTTGCCTGGGATTGGGAACTGGACGAGCGCTGGGTCGGCATTGGTGTCGACCAGGGCGATGATTGGGATGTTCAAGCGGCGGGCTTCGGCCACGGCGATGGTTTCGCGAGCGGAGTCCACGATCACCACGGCATCGGGCTTCTTGTCCATGTCGCGCACCCCGCGGAGGTTGCGGAGGAGTTTTTCGCGCTCGCGGCCGAGGGCAGCGAGTTCCTTTTTCGACATGGCTTTGAACTCAGGCTGTTTCTCGATGTTTTCGAGATACTTGAGGCGCTCGACCGACTTGCGGACGGTGAGGCTGTTGGTGAGCATCCCGCCCAACCAGCGGTGATTGACGTAGTGCTGGCCCGTGGCTTCGGCGGCTTCGCGGATGGCGTCTTGCGCCTGGCGCTTGCATCCGACGAAGAGGACTTTTTTGCCTTTGCCGACGAGATCGGCGAGGAAGTCAGAGGCTTTGTCCAGTTGTTGGACGGTCTTCTCGAGGTTGATGATGTAAATCCCACCGCGGTCCTTCATGAGGAAGGGCTTCATGCGTGGATTCCATTTTTTCGTTTGGTGGCCGTAGTGGACGCCGGCGTCCACCATTTCGTTGATGAGGTCGTTGATCATTGGATATTCAGGTTTCCCGCCTTGATTCAGGTCGGGCGATTCGTGAAGACTTGCCGCGTGAGTGGTCCCTCGGGTCTTCGTTGGTGTAAAGGCGGCTCAGAGAGGGACGCGGGAGATAGAGAAACTCGCTGGACTTGGCAAGGCAAATCCTCCGCTCATTTCAGGAATTCTTCGGTCTGGGGGTCAAATCGGTCTGAGTAAATACCCGGCGACCCAGCCTTGGGAGCCGGTTTCGCTCTGACACCAATGCCAGCCATGGATCTGACGGAGTGATTCGAGGCGGTCGCCCCGTTTGATGGTGAGCACTGTGGGATCGTAGGGTTCGGTGGCCGCAAATCGCCCGCCGCCCAGCGGTTCGAGGAATTCCTCGGGGATGTAGCCATCGTTGCCCTCGTTGTCTGATGCCCAGACCCAGCCAGGCCATGCGCGATCGGCGATCCCGACCGTCACCTCGTCCCCAGCCTTCAGATGGAGCGGGTGACTGTCTTTGTCTTCGTAGTCAGCGTTGGCGGTGAAGGATGGCATGGGTGGTGGATGGGAGATGGACTGGGAAAATGGAATGGATCGGGTTCAGGGACGGACCGCGGCGCGACGGAGGCGATCCATGATGGCGACGCCAAGGCCAGTTTCACTGACGGGTTCGGCGATGATCGCGTCCAGTCCAGCCTCATCAAGCTCACGCATCACGAAAAACAAGCGGATGGCAGCCTCCGCGAGTTTCCCGCTTCCTGGGCTGAGGGACTCGATCGCGTCCCATTCGTGGAGTGTGACATAGGGGCTATCGTCGTCGCCCGTGTAACTGAGTAGCCCGTATTTTTTACCTTCCTCGGGGGTGAAATCCGCGATATTTTCGAGTAAAATCAATGGCGTGAGGGGCGCGTAGTGGCTGGCGAGTTGGCCTGGGGCCATGGGAGCATCGAGCTGAACCTCGCGGACTTTTTCGACTTTTCCGAACTCTTGGAGTTGTTCCTTGGTGACTGGGCCTGCGCGGTGCAGGCGGAAAATCGGCTTTTTCCCATCGCGGGGTTCGATGGAAATGATCGTGCTTTCGACCCCTTCCGAGCAGGCACCGCCGTCGACGATGAGGGGAATTCGATCGCCAAGTTCCTTCATTACGGCTGAGGCGGAGGTCGGCGAGATTCGGCCGAACCGGTTGGCGCTTGGCGCGGCGATCGGGCGGCCAAGCTCCTTGTTCACCGCACGGAAAACCGGGTGGGCGCTTTGTCGCACCGCGACCGTGGCAAGTCCGCTGGTGACAAGGTCCGGCACGTCGGGGTGCTTTGGCAGAATTAGGGTGAGGGGGCCTGGCCAGAAGGCGTTGGTGAGTTTGTTGACGGCATCCGCGATGTCATCGGGCACGATCGCAACGGATTTCAAATCACCGCGGGAGGCGATGTGGACGATGAGCGGGTCGAATGATGGGCGCTCCTTGGCAGCAAAAATCTTGGCGACGGCCGTTGGGTTCAGGGCGTCTGCGGCGAGACCGTAAACGGTCTCAGTGGGCAATGCGACAACCTCACCAGCCCGCAACAACGCGCAGGCATCAGTGACGGCATCTTTCAATTCATCATCAGCAACTTGGACAATTCGGGTCTCTGGCACGCGGGATTTGTGCCAGACCATCGGGCGTCTGGCGATCCTCGAATTTTCAAATTTTGACAATCTCAGGAGCGCGACGCTTCATCGAGCCAAGCGCGCGATCCCACGAGGTGGGTCATTTCCACTGTACCCACGATCGTCCGCGGAATCTTTCCACGGAACCTTGGTCCGCATGCAACGCCAAGCATGCGGAAACGAAAAAGCCGTCTCCCCGAGAAGGGAGACGGCTCTTGGATGAACGTTTTAGATTCAGGGAGTCGGGACGAGTGCGATCGTCTTGAGAATCCGTGAGGCGATCTGATAAGGATCTCCTTGGGAATTTGGACGGCGATCTTCGAGGTAACCCTTGTAGTCGTTCTGCACGAAGCTGTGAGGAACGCGAACCGAAGCACCACGGTCGGCAACACCGTACGAGAACTTGTCGATCGACTGAGTTTCGTGGAGGCCGGTGAGGCGCAGGTGGTTGTCTGGGCCGTACACGGCGATGTGCTCTTCGCAATGCTCACCGAAGGCAGCCATGAGCGCCTCGAAGTAAGCCTTGCCGCCTTTGGTACGCAGGTACTCGGTGGAGAAGTTGGCGTGCATGCCGGAACCGTTCCAGTCGCCCTTGATTGGCTTGCAATGGTATTCCACATCGATGCCGTATTTTTCGCAAAGGCGGTTCAAGATATAGCGGGCAACCCAGATTTCATCGGCGCAACGCTTGGAGCCTTTGCCGAAGATTTGGAATTCCCACTGGCCCTTCGCCACCTCGGCATTGATGCCTTCGTGGTTGATGCCAGCGTCGAGGCAGAGGTCGAGGTGCTCCTCGACGATTTGGCGAGCGATGTCACCGACATTCTTGTAGCCAACACCGGTGTAGTAAGGACCTTGTGGAGCTGGGTACCCATCGGCAGGGAAGCCAAGTGGACGGCCATCTTGATAGAGGAAATATTCTTGCTCGAAGCCGAACCATGCGCCGGGATCGTCGAGGATGGTGGCGCGGCCGTTGGAAGGGTGAGGAGTGACACCATCGGGCATCATGACTTCGCACATGACCAAGGCGCCATTTTTACGGGTGGCGTCTGGGAAGATTGCGACAGGCTTGAGCATGCAGTCGGAGCTGCGGCCTTCGGCTTGTTGGGTGGAGCTACCATCGAAGCCCCACAGTGGGAGCTGCTCGAGTGTAGGGAAGCTGGCAAATTCCTTGATTTGGGTTTTGCTGCGGAGATTTGGCACGGGTGTGTATCCGTCGAGCCAGATGTATTCCAATTTGTATTTGGCCATAATGATGGTGAGTTTCGGTAATTAACGATGGTGGATTCCAATGAGTCCTAGCGGGTGAATCGATGATTTCACCTGCCAAGACTCACTGACGGGCGAAATAAAGCACCCCGCGTGCCAAGCTCCAAGCCATTTTTATGCGGGATTTGGGAGGAGCCGAACGGCAGAGCTGAAAAGCACCACGTGACCTAAGCCAGTCATTCTGGCCCAATGCGCTTGTCCCGCTGACTAAGCGTGGAATTCGTCACGAATTTGTGTTAGAAATCGTGATAATCATCAGGCTGGTGTCGTCGGCACCAGCGTTGGTGATGGCGCGGGTGAGAAGGGATGCTGCCGTGTTGCTTGGGTCGTTGGAGCATTGCGCAAGGCCATCCGAGAGGTGTCGTTCCCAGAGCCCGTCGATGAGGCCATCGGAGCAAATGAGGAACCGGTCGCCTGTTTCGTAGGGGATTGCAGCGAAGTGAGGGTTGACCTTGGGGTGTCCGCCGCCGACCACCTCGTAGAGAGCGGCGCGCCGCGGGTGAGCTCGGTATTCGATTTCGCTGATTTCTCCGCGCTTCCATTGGCCCCAGGCCGAGGTGTGGTCGCGGCTGATTTGTTCGAGGGATTCCCCGCGTGAACGGTAGACTCGGGAGTCGCCGACGTTGGCGATGTAGAGGTTCTCCGGGGTGAACCATGCCAGGGCGAGGGTGGCGGCCATGCCGGATTTTTCCGGAGATTCCTGCGACAGCGCGTTGATTTGTTCATGAACGCTGCGGAGGGCGTCGGCCAGATGGCTCAATGAGTCTGGGAAGATCCCGCTGGCGGCGGCTTTGAAGGTTTCGGGGATGATCTCGGTCATTTGTTGGAGGATGATCGAGGAGGCGATGTCGCCGGCGTTTGCACCGCCCATGCCGTCCGAAATGGCGAAGACAAGGTCGTGATGGGCAAGCGAGTGGCGGCCCGTGTGTGGGAGGATTTCTGCGCCATGAGGCCCCGAAGCGAAGGCGATGAGCGAGTCTTCATTGAGAGGTTTTCGCGAGCCGTTGTGGCTGAGCGCGGCCCAGTGGAGGGTCGTCTCTTGAGGCACGGATGGGATCGATCGGTTCACGTGAGTCTGAGGGCTTCGGATTTCACGGTGCCGGGCTTGGTGGGACGGGTAGTACTTCTGCGAGCTCAAAGTCGATGATGCAGAAGGTGCCGAGTTTATCCGAGTAGGTGATGTTGCGGGGTTCCGCATCAAGATGGCGGACTCCGTAGTCGCGCTCGAGCTTTGCGAAGAGTTGGTCCGATTTTTCTTTGGAAATTTGGGTTGCGGGTTTCCCGCAGTTGGTCGAGACGAAATAGAGTTCCTCGGGGTGTTCTTCTAACAGACGCGGGACGTAGGGGCAGCCGCGCGCTTCGAGCACCTTGAGCACTGCGACTTCCGTGGCGTAGCGTTGTTCGGCATCGGTGCCACGCAATCGCTTGTGGACGTTGCCGTAAAAATCGATCCGCACGGTCGAGCGGATGCCGTCTTTGAGGGGTTCAAAAGCCATTTTTCGTCGGTTCAACAAACCCTCGGAGGGGCATTCTGTCACGCAATTGTTGCGATTTTACGGGGGATGGGGTGTAAAAATCGCGCAAATGCCGTTGCCAGTTGGGCCTTGTGGGTTTATGGACCATTCATGTCCATTGTTGCCGAAGACTCCACCCTCATTGTAAAGACCAAGGAACTGTGCGCTGAAATCGCCAGCAACTCCTCATTTTTGAAGCTCCAAGCCGATGTCGAGCGCTTTTTGAGCGACGACGCTGCGCGCCTCCAATACCAGAGTGTCCACGAGCGCGGTGAGGAGCTGCATCACAAGCAGCATGCCGGTATCGAATTGGGTGCGGCGGAGATCCGCGAGTTCGAGAACGCTCGCAACGCGCTTTTTGAGAATCAGATCGCTAATGATTTCCTGTCCGCCCAGCGCGAACTGGAGACGCTCCAGAAGGAAATCAGCAAGTACGTGGGTGCCACGATCGAGTTGGGCCGCGTGCCAACCGCGGAAGACCTCGCTGAAAAGAGCGGCGGTTGCTGCGGTGGTGGTGGCTGCTGATGCCTCAGGCTTGAATTTTCACTGATTTTTGGTGGCTGGCGGATGAGATCTGCCAGCCACTTTTTGCATACGGCCGCACGATTTCTGGTGCGTGGAATTCGAGGATTGCGCCTCTGTCCTTGCACGATGGCGGTTTGATCGTTAAACGTCCGCGCGCATGGCAACGATCAATTCCAATTTCCTCAAGCTCAAGGCGGGTTATCTCTTTCCTGAAATCGCCCGACGGGTTCGTGTTTACACCGAGCAAAATCCGGACAAGGCGGCTCGCATCATTCGTTGTGGCATCGGTGATGTCACCGAACCATTGCCATCGGCAGTGGTCAAGGCGATGCACGAAGGGGTGGATGAAATGGCAAGCCGCGAGACGTTCAAGGGCTATGGGCCTGAGCAAGGGTACGAGTTTCTTCGCCAAGCGATCGTCGACCATCAGTTCGCGAATCTCGGCATTTCCGCCGATGAGGTTTTCATTTCAGATGGATCCAAGTGTGACACGGGGAACATCCTCGATATTTTTGGCAAAGGAAATGTCATCGCCATCACCGATCCCGTGTATCCAGTTTATGTCGATACCAATGTCATGGCTGGCAACACGGGCGATGCGGACGAGAACGGAGCGTATGCTGGATTGCTCTATCTTCGCTGCGATGCCGCGAATGGATTTGTGGCCGACGTGCCCGCCGAGAAGGCCGACTTGATTTACCTTTGCTTCCCTAACAACCCGACTGGGGCCGTGGCGACACGTGAGCAGTTAGAGGCTTGGGTGAAGTATGCCAAGGCCAACGATGCGATCATCTTGTTTGATGCTGCTTATGAGGCCTTCATCCAAGATCCTGCGATTCCGCGTTCCATCTTTGAGATCGAAGGCGCGAGGGATGTGGCGATTGAATTCCGTTCGTTCTCGAAAAATGGAGGTTTCACCGGAGTGCGTTGTGCCTATGTCGTGATCCCAAAAACGGTCAGTGGCAAATCGGATGCGGGTGAGCGTATTCCGCTTCATCAACTCTGGTCACGCCGTCACAGCACCAAGTTCAATGGTGCGAGTTATCCTGTTCAAAAAGCCGCGGCTGCGGTTTTCTCAGAAGAGGGGAAAGCCCAAGTCCAGGCTTTGATCACCCACTACATGGGGAATGCGAAATTGTTGCGTGAGGCGGCAGCGGCAGCAGGGCTAGCCGTGTTCGGAGGGGTGAATGCTCCTTACGTTTGGGTCGCATGTCCTGCGGGATTGAGCTCGTGGGACATGTTTGACAAGATGCTCGGTGAGGCCCAGGTGGTGATCACGCCAGGTTCTGGCTTTGGCTCGGCAGGTGAGGGGTATTTCAGGATTTCCGCATTCAATTCCCGCGCCAATGTCGAGGAAGTCTGCCGCAGGTTGCGCGCACTGGTCGGTTAGGATTTCACCTCGACAAGGGTGGTAAATCGGTTGGTTCGTTCGATTCGACCGGAGGAACATTGCTTGGCGGTTTTGTTCGATCTTGGACACGGTTGAAGATCGCATCCATGCGGTCGAGGTATTTCGAAATATCGTCGTTGCGGCGGTGCGGATTGTCCTTGAGGCGCTCCTTTAGACGGATGTAGTCGTCGAATGCGCCGCTGGTTTTTCGGGCGCGGGTAATTTCAAACCAATCGAGGTAATCGCGTGCACGGCTGGCTTTGGCGAGCATCACGCTGCGGCGTTCACTGAGGGCCGTGATTCGGGCGGGGAGATTTTTGGTTTTGTTGGCTGCCATGGCCCTGAGGATCAGTTGGTATTCGGCGAGGATCGGGCGGTAGGACGGGAAGCAGCGGTAGCTGAGGCGAGCGATGGCATCTTGGGCCGTTTGCACGGACTTGGTGCGCTCGGTGACTGGCAGGGCGGCGAGTTCTGACCACGCGCTGAAGTCTTTTTGTTCGATGATTCCCTCAGCAGTGCGAAAGTTGAGGCGGAGTGCCTCAGCGAGTGCTGAGTCGGTGTTAGAAATGGTTAGAACCTCCGTCGCGAGGTTTTTGCCGCCGATGCTTGCGAGTTTCAGTGCCCACCATTTGGAGAGGCTGGTTTCGGAAAGGTTGAGTTCAGGAAAATGTTTACGAAGCAGGGAAGGCATTTCTCCGCCGTAAGATCCAACATCGGTTAGAAATTTTTTGAATCCTTGCTTGCCTTGGGGCTGCTCGAGCAATGCCATGACAAGAGCGCCAGCAGACACGTGGAAGGCGGCGCGGCTCGCGCCGTCCATCTCCCAGAATTCCTGGTCATTGAGTGCGAAAAGTTCATCGAGTTTGAAAAGATTCCCGCTTTTGAAGAGTGCGCCGTAGAGCTTTCGGTCGCTCTGGTTGAGTCGCCAGTCACTCGCTTCACGGAGGCCGTCGATCAACCATGGTGGCACCAGCAGCGGGGTGTCGGATTCCTGGGTCGGCATGGCGCGAAGAGTGCGCTCGAGGGTGAGTGCCGAAGTGATCTCGTATTTGATTTTTTCAGGCGCGATGCCCTCGGCGAGGTGTAAATCCAGGCGGATTTGGTAACCGACTTCGCTGACGAGGATTTCCATTGCCGTCGATCGTTTCGGGACCAGGTCTCCTAGTTTGCCGTGAAGCCGAATGGAAATGGGGGCCTTCCAAGTGTCTTGTTCTTCGGTGAGGCACAGCAGTTCCTCTTTTGCCTCTTCGGCCACGGTGGCAATGGTGCCGCGCTGCTGAGGTTCGCCGCCGTAGACTTGGAATTGCTGGGTGTGGCTGATGACGCGTTCTTGATCGATCCGTCCAGCAGGAGCGGGTGGCTCAGGGACGGGAATGGGCGGCGAAGCTTCCTGCCCGAAGAGGGCTGAAGCGAGAATCCATCCCAAAACCAGAGTTCGAGCCGTCATCGATGTTAGAATGTTTGCGGGATCATCCCGCTGTCGGTAGGATCGCGCGGGTCGAGCACCAGTTGGTTTTCCTCAATTTTGATGCGGGACATTTCGCGGAACGCTAGGTCAATTTCTTCCGAGAAAAGGGCGGCCAACTTTTCGTAGGCAGGCATCACCAAGATGAGAAATCCTTGAGGCACGACGAGGGTTCCGAAGCGCCCACCTTTTGGCGGCTTGGGAAAGTCGGGGTGATACGGGCCGCCATGCAGTTGGATTTCGGTGGTGACTCCCTGCAGTCCCTCCATTCGTTCGATTTGAAGGAACATCGAAACCGTGAAGGGCTTGCCGAGGAAATGGCGCTCCATGATCACTTCTGCCACTCCGGCTTCAAGTCGCACGCACACGGCATCAAGAGTGATTTTCTCTTCCAAGAAGCCGCCTTGGCGCAGCGCGAGGGTGTGGGCGAGCCATCGATTGATCTCGGTTTCTGAGAGAGTGAGCGGGTATTTGCGGTCGATGGCACTTCTCAAGGTCGCTTTCAGGTCGCGCGGTGCTTGGGTGGACTTGTTCGATGGGCCATGGCCGCCGATGTCGGATAGGTCTTGAGGCTGCAAGGCCGCAGTGATTGCCCATCCGAGACCGATGCATGCGGTGAGCAAGACGAGGAAAAGCAGGCGAGATGCGCATCCTGCGCTGAGTCGCTGCGGTTTAGATTCTGCCATGGGGTGATTTACCTATCACGTCCTAGCCCACTTGCAAAGCCTGCATCGGAGGCTCAATCGGCGGACTTGGGTGGGGCGGCCGGAGTCGGAGTGGATGCGCCATCGGCCTTGGCGCCGGCCTGGTATGAACTTGAGCGGTAGTCGGTTTGGTAAAACCCCGCGCCCTTGAAGATGATCCCGCCGCCGGTTCCAAGGAGGCGTTTGACCTCGCCCCCACATCCTGGTTCAGGGCAGTCTTTGAGTTTTGCATCGTTCATGCTCTGAAAAACCTCGAATCGTTTCCCGCATTTTTGGCATTCGTAATCGTAGTTTGGCATAGTTCTTGGAAAGGCTTGTAGCATGTTCCCACCACCGTGCAACCTTCGTGTGCGCGGAGTTCACTGGCCGAAGTATCCCTCGTCGAGGATTTCGCGTGCTCTTACGCGCTGGATCTGTTTGAGTCATCTTCATGCCACCGCGTGTGAAAACCGTCGCCTCGATTTCCGTCGAGAAATTTTTGGATGCTCATGGGGATGCGCTTGGACTGACGTTGCAGGGCGATCGGGTCGGCTTGGATCGCCCGATCAGCGAGCCGGCGATGAATCGTCCTGGCCTGGCTCTTGCAGGATTTTTTTCCTACTTCGCCAAAAAGCGCGTCCAAGTGCTGGGAAATTCCGAGATTTCGTACCTGAAAAAACTTCCCGAAACCATGCGGGTCGATCGCTTCAGCCGGATGTGTGACCGCGACATCCCATGCATCGCCGTGGCGCGTGGGCTGACGCTTGATGCAAATCTAACCGATGTCGCCAGACAGCACGGGATTCCAGTTTTGGGGACCTCGCAAGTCACCATGAATTTCCTCAATGCCGCGACCATCCGGCTGGAGCATGAATTCGCGCCAAGCGTGACCATGCATGGCTGCATGGTCGACATGCGGGGGGTGGGAGTTCTGATTATTGGCAAGAGTGGTTCGGGGAAATCGGAGACCGCCATTGGTCTGCTTGAGCGTGGTGCGTCTCTGGTGGCGGATGACATGGTGAGGATCAAATATGTGGGAGGTGAGTTGGTTGCAACATCCCCTGATCTCTCGAGGGGATACATGGAAATCCGTGGCATTGGCATCATCAACGTGGCGAACCTTTACGGGCTTGCCTCCATCCGACCCGAGAAGCGGTTGGATCTCGTCGTGACCCTCAAGCCACAGGCCGACCTCAACGAGGTGGATCGCCTAGGCTTGCAGCAAAAGACTTATGAAATTCTCGGTCAGCAGGTGGTACATGTCGAAGTTCCCGTCGGCCCCGGCCGCGACACTGCGCGCATGGTGACCATCGCCGCACTTGACCAGCAGCTCCGTCGTCTCGGCTACAACATGGCGGATGAGTTCAATCAGAAATTGCTCAGCCACATGTCTCCACCGAAGTGACGGGGGTGGTCTGCGGGCTGGTATTTCCCTAGCCGCAGGGGATCATCAGTTTCCAGCTGTTTCAGCGCGTCTTGAAGTGGACGCTTGAGCGTAGCATGCCATCTTCGCGGCGTGAATGAATGGTCAGCGAGTCGAGGTCTCCGAGCGTCATGATCGAGCTTTTGATCAACTTCCTTTGCGTTTCGGAAAGTTGGGATCCCATGAGTGCCTCGGCATTTTCATCGACCACTTTGAAGGTGTCCCGCGCGTAGTTTTCGATTGCCTTAAAGTTCAAGCGGAAGAAAACCCCGTCTCGGGCGGCTCCTCCAGCCGATGCCTTTGCCATGAGATCAAGTGCTTGGTTCTTGGATGATGATGCGACAAGCCACTGGTTGTTCAGGCTGATGGATGGGATGAAGTCGTCATTTAAAAATGGCATGGGGAAGAACCAGGTGGTGATGTCATTTTTCTCTGAGCTCAGCGGCTTCTGCATGGGGATCTTGGATCCGGTTAGGTCACTGATTTTTCCCAGAGTGCTCGTGAGGGTGGTATTCATCTTGTCCCATGAGGTTGCGAGTTTGGCACGATCTTTGACCGGTTTGATCAGAGAAATGCGAGGGACTTTGGCATGGTCCACCACCGCTTGGGGTAGGCCAGGGACGGCTGGGGTGGAGCCGTTAAGATCGACGATGCATGCAGTCTCATGTCCGAGGCTCGGACCCATGTCATGGCTGAAGGTATCCCACAAGTCGGTCACATCGGAGCGAAGTTTGAGGTCAAACCACTTGGCTAGCCCTTTGAATTGTAGGAGTTCGTCGCTTTCGGCGGGTGACTCCACGAATTTCATGGTCATGGCGTATCCAGTTTCTAACAGAGACTCCGCGTAGGCACGAGCTTTCTCATCGTAGATCGCGTCGGTGGTCATGTTTGCGAAGAGCACCACCTGCTCTGAATCGCCGAGATAGGCGAGTTGGTTGGGTGATTTCCAATCGATACTGCCAGCGTCGACCCCGCCGAAGGACTCGATCTTGAGACCATCCTCGAGGAATGCGATCATGCCACTTGCGTCATATCCTCCGAGTTTGCGGAGGGCGGATTCCCGTTCGGAAACAATTTCAAGCATCGCATCAAGGTCTCGGGTGTCGCCGAGTCCGCTGCTTGCGGCAATGCCATCGCGCAAGCCGCTGGTGATTGCGTCCATGCCGCCGAGGGAGGACATGCACGAGGTCAGCATTTCTTTCTGCACATAGACCATGGCGGCGAGATCTTTGGATGCGTATGCGTCGCTGAATGCAAGAGCGGTCGATGCGGTTAGAGAATGATCCACGTCCGTAGCCAGTTTGAGATCGGACTCATCGCCACCAATGAACAAGACCACGTAATCGCCAACCGTGCCGCTGAGTACGACAATGTTTTTTTGGTTTATGACCGCTAGGATTTGATCGACCATAGATGCACCGAGTTCTTGCTCCATGCTTTTTCGGTCCGCGGCCATGAGCTTGGAGACTTCAGAGCCGAGGATTTTCATTCCCTCGAATTTGCAGCCTGCGCTTTCGGTGGCGATGGGTTTGACCATTTGACCGAGCATGCTGAGATTGGCGATGGTTGAGGCGAGTTCTTGGGCGGCGGCAGGTCGATTCGCTTCGGTGGTTTTGAATGCCAGATAAAGCGGCGGCATTTGCATCTTTTCCGAGAGCGTGATTCCAGATTTCGGGTCGTTGAGGAGGTCCTTCGCCAATTCGGCGTTAAATCTGGAGTCGCGAAGCGATTTGCTGAATGCATCGGGATCGTTGGACTTCATCGCAGCGGCAAATGCCTTGGGGAGTGCCCGCATTTGCAAGTAGTTCATGCGCTTGCTGAACGTCAGGAGATTTGCCGTTTGTTCGCCAGTGGGTTTCCCAAGCGCCATAGTGAACTCCGTGGCAAAAAGTGCGGCGGGACCGGTGGGCTCATCTGCTGCACTTGGATCATTTTGATCCGAGGCTCCCATCTCGCTCTCGACGAGTTTCCAGAGTTTGCTCGATTGAATCCTGTCGGCGATTTTCTTGCCGTTGTGGTAGGATACGACGACTTCGGTGTCTTGGGCGAGGTGCTTGACGAATCCCAGTTGATTGGCGCGTTCGGCTGCGTTTCGCTGTGGGATGCTGGGCTTTGATGCTGCCGGTTTTTCCGAGGAAAGCGGCTGATCCAGCTTCGGCAGGTCGGAATTTTTCGGAGCTTCCTTTTGCTTACAAGCAGCGAGGCTGACCGCCAAAGTGGCAATCGATAGGAGTGGGACACGGAGTTTCATGCGAGGGTTTGGTTAGAGTGTGCCCAGTTCCATGCGAAGATTCCAAAGGCTTTGGATCTTCGGCGAACCTTGGCTTAGTTTGGAAGGTCGCGCTTGCCGAGGGGGCGGACCCAAATGTTGCGATACTCCATGGGATCGCCATGGAACTGGAGGGTGATGGGCGCGGTCTCCGGGTGAGTTGCCGGATAGGAAGCCAGCTTGCGATGCTGGGTAGGCCCCAAGTAAGTTTCGCCGTGCTGCAATACCACGCCGTTGTGAATGACGGTTACCTTGGCCGGTTGAGTCACTTTGCCCTTCTTGTAGATGGGAGGCTCGAATGCGATGTCATAGCTTTGCCATTCGCCTTGGGGCGATGTTGCATTCACGAGGGGCGGGAGTTGGCCGTAGAGTGCTCCGGCTTGGCCATCGGGGTAGGTCTTGTTGTTGTTGCTTTGCAACACTTGCACTTCATAAAGCCCCATGATGAACACACCGCTGTTGCCGCCGCCTTGGCCATCCACCTCGCGGCCTGCGGGCAAGCGCCATTCGAGGTGCAATTGGATCGCGCCGAATGATTCCTTCGATTTGATGTCACGGTTCGCGGCGACCATGGCACCGTCTTTCAGGATCCAGCCAGGTGTCCACGCGTCGAGCGAAGTGCCATCGAAAAGCACGACGGCATCCGAGGGCGCCTTCACGACCACGGTTCCTCCGGTGGTGATGATCCGAGGTTGTGGACGTGCGGGATCGTGGACGCAGTAGGGAACGCCGGGCAATTTGGGTCCATCGGCGTAGCCATGAATTTCTGCTTGAGCCGCACCACATGCCATCAAGGCAGCCAGAATCACCAATTGTTGGACTTTCATTGGGAAAAGAACGCCATTTCTATAGAATTCTTTCAAGTTCTTATCACATCCATGTTGCGGGAGTGGCTGGGATGTGTGACTTAAGTGCAGCCCGACGACCATGGCAATTCCTACCCTTCCATCTTCCAGCAGCGCCCTTTTTCCATTTGAGCTGGTCCGCCCAGAGCTTGAAAAAATCGAAATTGCCATTCGCGAGCAGGTTCGCAGTTTTGATCCTGCGGTTGAGCCCTACGTGGCCTACATTTGCAACACCTCGGGTAAGCGCATTCGTCCGGCACTTGCCATTCTCGTTGGTGGGGCGGCCGGTGGCGTGAATGACGATCATCTCAAGATGGGCGTGATCCTTGAGCTCATTCACATGGCGACCTTGGTGCATGACGACATCATGGATGGAGCCAACACCCGCCGGATGGTTCCTACCGCCAATGCGAAATGGGGAAATGCTCTGTCGGTGTTGCTTGGAGACGTTTTGTTTTCGCACGCGCTCACCCTCGCGACGGACTTTAACAGCATCGACATCTGTCGGAAGGTCGGAAATGCCGCCCGCGAAGTTTGTCAGGGAGAAATCATCCAGACCCAGCGGCGCTTCGATCTGAACTTCACCAAGGACGAGTATTTTCGGGTCATCGAAATGAAGACGGGGGCGCTTTTCGCTGCCGCCACTGGGCTTGCGGCGAATCTCTCCGGTCTTGATGCGGAGGCGGAGGCTCGGCTTTATGGCTACGGAATGAAGTTGGGGACCGCCTATCAGATTTACGACGACTGCCTTGATCTCGTGGGTTCTGAGGAGGTGGTGGGTAAAACCCTCCGCACCGACCTCATCAAGGGCAAGCTGACCTTGCCCATTCTCAACTTACTTGAAACCGCCTCGGATGCTCAGCGGATGAAGCTCAATAAGCGGATTTTGGATCAAGAGCCGCTGGATTTGCCGATTTTGCTGGGGATCGCCGAGTACGAGGGGGCCATCGAAAGGGCGGTGGATACGGCCATGAGTCTTCTAGTGGAATGCCGCGAATATCTCGCGCCTCTTGGTAAATCGGTCCACTCGGACGCCCTCGCCCAGATCACCCATTTCCTTGGAGGACTGCTGGAAAAATGCCGGGGGTGATTTGAGGGAAACGAGCTCGGACTGCAGATTCTAGAAATTTGTCCGTTGCCAGATCCGTATGGCTGTTTAAGATTCTTTTTGCCGATGGCTGCACCCACTCCTGCTGTTGAAATCAAAGGCCTCGTGAAGGATTTTAAGACCTCCTTCCGGAGGCAGATGCTCCGTGCGGTGGACGATGTTTCGATCCGCATCATGCCTGGCGAGGTTTACGGTTTGATCGGGCCGAATGGCTCCGGGAAATCGACGACTATGAAGGCGTTGCTTGGCCTCGTGGCGCCGACGTCTGGGAGTTGCGCGATTTTTGGCAAGGATTCCTTGAAGGTTGATTCCAGAAACGATGTGGGATTTTTGCCTGAGAATCCCTATTTTTACAAGCACCTGAGCGGTGCGGAGACCTTGCGGTTTTATGGCAAACTTTGTGGGTTGAAGGGGAAACGCCTCGACGACCGGGTCTCGGAATTGCTCGCCTTGGTCGATCTCGAAAATGCGCGGGATCGTCGGCTTGGTGGATACTCCAAAGGGATGTTGCAGCGGATCGGCCTAGCACAGGCGATGATCCAAGAACCCCGCTTGGTCATCCTCGATGAGCCAACCGCTGGGGTCGACCCCGTGGGATCACGGCAGATCCGAGATCTCATTCTCAAGCTCAGAGAGCGCGGCATCACCGTGTTTCTTTGCTCGCACTTGTTAGAACAGGTTCAGGAAGTCTGTGACCATGTTGGGATTATTTTCAGAGGAAAAATGGTGAAAGAGGGGCGCTTGGACGACCTGATCGCAATTGAGGATCAGACCGAAATCATCATCAAAGATGCAAGCCCCGAACTGATTTCCCAGATCACGGCGTTGGTCGGGAATTCGACCACGGCCTCGCTGGTGCGGACGGGTAAACCTCGCACGACATTGGAGCGGCTTTTCCTCCGTGAAACCACTCAAGGAAAGGACTCATGAGCAGCACGACCCAACCCATCGCGCGGGGATCCCATTTCAACCGTATCCTTGTGATCGCCGGTCACGCGTTCACGCAACTGGTGCGCATGAAGGTCTTTTATTTTCTCGCCGTATTTGCGGTGATCGCCATCGCCAGTAACTTTTTCGATCTGCCGCAGCATGAGGGGCCTGAGTCGATCGGGATGAACGTGTTGCGCTCGATCAAAAGTTGGTCACTCGGAACGATGACCTTGTTTTCGGTGGTGTTGTCGATTGTGGCGACGGCGCTGCTTCTGCCAAAAGATGTGGAGGATCGCACGTTGTACACGATTTTGGCGAAGCCGGTGCCGCGCATCGATTACTTGGCTGGGAAACTGCTCGGCGTGTTGATCTTGGTTTTTGTTTCGTTGGCGATGATGGATGTGCTGATGACGGTGGTGTTGCAAATCCGCTCGTCGATGATTCTTACACAGCAAATTGCCATGGCGCAGTCGCAGGGTTGGCCGCAGGATGCGATTGAATCGTTGCGGGCGGAGACGGCACTGCATGGCCCGAACTGGGCGCTGCAAGGTGCGGTTTTCGCGGTCTTTTTGCGAGCCTCGATCATGGCTTCCTTGGCGTTGCTGATTTCGACTTTTTCGACCAGCACCTTATTCACGACGATCATCAGCTCTCTCATTTATTTCATTGGGCATTTTCAAGCGGACGCACGTGAGGCATACCTACAAGCCGGCCAAGCGGGTGAGGGGGTGTTTGCCAGGATGGCGGCTTTGGTTTTCTCGCTGGTGCTGCCAGACTTTCAGAACTTCAACGTGATCGACGCGGTGATTGAGGGGCAAGCGATGCCATTGGTGGCTCTCGTCAAGTTGAGCCTGATCGGGCTTTATTACGCAGTGTTCTTCACGATCGCATCATGGTTTGTCTTTGCGGAAAAGGAGTTTTAAGCACGTGAAAGCCTGGCAACGAAATGGGATTTTGTTGGTGGCGTTGCTGGCCTTTGGGGCGACCCGTATTCCGTTAGAAAAATCCTTGGGAGATGAACTACGCAAGGATGGGCTTGCTCCGCAGCCGTTAGAGCTTGGCACGCGGGATAAGATCGGGCAGACCAGTTCAGCAGTGGCCCTGGGCGGCTTGCGAACCTTGGTGGCGACCTTCCTGAATTTGCGGGCATTTTCGTTTTTCCAAGAGCAACGCTGGGACGACGTTTCAGACACCTTCGAGATGATCGTGGACCTAGCTCCGCGGACGCGTTACTACTGGGAAACGGGATCTTGGCACTCCGCCTACAACGCGGCGTCGTATTACATCAACAATTCGAACATGCCATCGCTCCGCCGGAAGGAGGCGTGGCGTGTTGCGATTTATCGTGGGCGTGCCTTCTTGGAACGGGGTATCCGCAACAATCCTGGAGACTGGAGCTTGCTGTCTACCTTGGGATTCATGCTGACCGACGCGAACAAATTCCCTGCGTTTCGCGATGCCGATGCCACCTTCATTGCCGCGGCGGATGCCTATCAGAAGGCGGTCGATACCGGTAACGCGCCGGCCTATGTGAATCGGGCGCAGTTTTATGCGTTGGCTCGTGCCAAGGGGCGCGAGAGGGAGGCACTCGCTCTTGCGCGAGCACTTTACGCGGATCCTAAAAACCGCCTCCCGACGTTGCAGGTGCTACTTCTGGTTCTCGAGGCTCATGAGAATCCCGCGCTGGATACGGCGAAGCTCGCATTGGAGTTGTTTGGAACTCCCGAGCGTGCGCTTGAAGCGTTGTCCGGTCACTGGCAGCGGACCCGCGAACGGTTCCCCGTGGATGGGGTCGCGGGTGCCTTGGGATCGTTGGAAAAAATGCTGGCAGTGCCGCCGGAAAAGAGCGTTTTGAACAAACCCCTGCAACTCCCCAACGGACCTGATCAATGGTTCGCCAAATAATCATTGGGGTTTCTTCTGGACAGCGCCGCCAACAACGGCAATCACTCCCCTCCCAAATTTTGAATTTTTTCCATGCGGATCGCGCTCTTCGGTGACATTCATGCCAATCTCGAGGCTCTTGAGGCGGTCCTTCAAGACGCCTCTCAACAGGGCGTTACGGATTATGTCTGCCTTGGCGACATCGTGGGATACAATGCGGATCCGGCAGCGTGTCTTGAAATCGTGCGTCAGATGAATTGCCCGACGATCAAGGGCAACCATGATGAAGATGCTGCGGGCAGCCATTCGTTGGAGGCGATGAACCCGGTGGCGGCTCAAGCGCTGGAGTGGACGCGCAAACAGCTTTCCGCCGAGCAGCGGCAGTGGTTGTCCCAGCTCCGCATGGTCCGTCAGGTGGCGGACTTTACCGTGGTGCACAGCACGCTCGACCAGCCAACCCATTGGAACTATGTGACCAATCGCTTCGATGCGATGTCGAATTTTTCATACCAATTCACCCAAGTTTGTTTCCACGGTCACACCCACGTTCCCCGGGTGTATTTGAAATCCGACAAAGTGCTGGAGGTGCCTGCTGAGTCAGTGGCGATCGAGCCAGGCATGAAGTATTTCATCAATGCGGGATCGGTGGGTCAGCCGCGCGACGGAGATTGGCGTGCCTGCTATGTGATTTACGATCTGGATGAACAATTGGTGGTTTTCAGACGCGTGGAGTATGATATTGTGACGACACAGAAGAAGATTCTTGCTGCGGGCTTGCCTGAGATGCTTGCCAAGCGCATCCAAGAAGGCTGCTGAACTTCGTGCGTTGATGAAATTTCCAATGGAGACAGGGGGCAGTGGATTACCTGCCGCGATGAATCGGCGCAATGCGTTGCGATTGTTGGCGGCAAGCACGACTGGCGTGGTTTTTGACGGGGCTTGGATCGAACCGGCAAGGTTGTCGGTTACCCAGCAGGATGTCATTTGCAAACGACTTCCATCTGGCATGGAAGGGTTGAGAATTGGGCTTCTTGCGGACTTCCATTTCCGGCCGAAGGAGGATGATGCGTTGTTAGAGCGGGTCATTCAGCGCGTCGGTCAGGAAAATCTAGATCTCATCGCCCTCACGGGGGATTTCATGAACAAGGATCCTGAGGTGCTAGTCCCATTGCTTGATCGGCTGAAAACCATGACTGCCAATCACGGGGTATTTGCTGTGATGGGGAACCACGATGGATGGAACGGCAACCCCGCAAAAATCCGCCGGCAATTTGAGCAATCTGGAATTTCATTTTTGATCAACGAGCATAGCCAGTTGTCGATCCGTGGCGATACGCTCGCGGTGGCAGGCACCGACTTTGTTTGGTTAGGAAAGCCGGATCCTGCTCGTGCGCTGCGCGGGATCTCTGCCGATGTCCCTGTTTTGGCGCTGGTGCATGAGCCAGATTATTTCGATGTGATGATCCGTCATCGCGACATATTGCTGCAGCTCTCGGGGCACACTCATGGTGGGCAATGCCGAATCCCGCTGATTGGATACTCGCCGATCACGGTGAAGTATGGGACCAAATACATCGATGGCGGCTTTTCCCATGGGGATTCCAATCTATTTGTCACTCGAGGGGTTGGCACGACTGGCCCACGGGTTCGGTTCGCCTGTCCACCCGAGTTGGCCATCTTGACATTACGCCAAGCGGCCTTGGTCTAACGGTTTTTTCGGATGCTACGCGTGGTTTTGAAGCGGTGGTGTGGAGGCTTGTTTTTCATACAGAATTGGCTTCAATACGCCCCACATGAATCTTGATCCGATCGGTGTGGTGCGTTCCTGCTTTGGCGGGAAATTTGCTGCGCCGCGGCAGCCTGGACTCTGCCCGAGCGCATGGGGGAGGCTTGTGTTTGATCCTCCATACCGGAGTTTGGAAGCGGTGCGGGGCATCGAAGGGTTCTCTCATTTGTGGCTAATCTTTGGCTTTCACGAGACCGCGCCACAGGGTTGGAGGCCGACCGTTCGCCCGCCGCGTCTCGGGGGGAACCAGCGGGTTGGGGTCTTCGCCAGCCGGTCGACCTTTCGTCCAAATTCGCTAGGTCTTTCGTTGGTGAAACTGGAGGGCATTGATCTAACCGATCCGGAATCGCCGGTTCTTTTGTTAGGGGGTGTTGACTTGATCGATGGGACTCCGGTGTTTGATGTGAAACCGTATTTGGCCTATGCCGAAGCGCTGCCTGATGCGACGGGCGGCTTCGCAGGCGAGGGGATTTCTCGGTTGCCAGTGGAAGTTGAGACGGGCGCGAGACCGGATTTCGAGCGGTTGTCGGTGCGAACGCGTGCATTGGTGTTGGAAGCGCTTTCGCTGGATCCGCGGCCCGCTACGCAGACGGCTGATCCAGAGAGAGTGTTCGGCGCTCTCTTGGGTGGCTTCAATGTTCGGTTCACGATTCGCGATGGGGTTTGTCGGATTGGTCAAATTCAAAAGGTTTGCGATGCCGGATTGGATGATCGTGGCGTGGGTTGTTGAGGTCAGTGGGTCTGCCGAGTGCGCGTGGAGATGATCGTCTTGCGCGAATGGCTCGGGTAAGGTAGTTTGGCCGGCATGGATTCCGAAATGATTGTCGATCACAGCGAACCGGTTCGCCAGTTTTCCGTGTTGTTGCCCAACCGCGTCGGCGCATTGGCCGCGATGGTCAAGCTGCTGCGCTCGCTTGGCATCGAGGTAATCGGTCTGAGTGTGCAGGATTCACGCGATGCGACGGTCGCTCGGTTGGTGGTTTCAGACCCCGATGGGACGGAGCAGCTTTTCATGGAAAAAGGGATTCCATACACCACTTGCGAGTTGGTGGTCATTGCCATGCGTGAGTCGGGCCCTGGTCTCCTCCAATGTCTCGACACCTTGATGATCGCGGAGACCAACATCGATTTCGCCTACGCCTTGATGCCGAGCCCAGAAGGCCAGTCGATGCTCGCCATGCACGTCGAGGACTACGAGTTTGCGGTGGGCATCCTCCATCAGAGCGGCTTTAAGTTGATGTACCAAGATGACCTGAGTCGTTAGGTGGCCGATTGGCTCGCCTCGACTCCAACTGACCACTTCTTTCGTATTCACAGATGCAGCGATCATGACTGGAATTCCCAGAATTGCACCTTTCGGGGCGGCATTTGTCCTGGAACAACCGCGCGCGGTTGTTCCAGGACAAAGGCCGCACGCTACTTATTAACACTGTTCGGCAAGATAATCTTATTACCAACAACATCCAATTTCCAATATGAACATCATTCTATTCGTCACAACAGTTCTGTTTATGACCAGTTCCATCTGCCTGCAAGCCCAGCAGAAAGACGATAGCCAAAAGGAACCTTTTACCACAATCAGACATGGCCAGAGTGAATATTCAGTCGCTAAGTTCACACTGAATAAGCCGTGGATAATCCCTCAGAAAGTAGCATTTTTAGATGAATCTATGGAGCAATGGAAGATCCTAGTGTTGATCGGTAAGAGCGATGCTTCACAGCTCCTAACAACAACGCAATTTAGGTATTTTCATGAATCTACTAAAGAGATTTCAGATGATCTTATCGAGGCACAAAAGAAACGAATGAGCCAGCTATATTCGAAACCCACAAACCCAGTGAGGGTCGAGGACTTGTATCTAGTCATCGACAAGAAGACTTCAAAAGCTCGTTTAGTGATACCATTTGTGTCAGATCTTGGAGTCTCCTATACATCTTATGCACGATCTAATACGAAATGGAAAATCGTGATAGAGGATACTGCTGATCCTATTTTACTATCTTCTCTCGATATCCTTCCGGCATACAACGAGCACATTGGGGCAGACTCCATAAAGTTTAGCGAAGAGAAGCTGGAAGAGATCACAAAAATTTACGTAGATCGACCACTGCAGCCGAAATAGAGTCGACCTCTGTGATCAACAATAAACTAACGGCCGAACAAGCCGGCTCATCCAACGGCGGGTAACGTCCTTCTTTGAATTCGGGCTTTCCTTCCCGCCGTGGATGGCCTAGACGTTCGCTACAAATATGAAGATCAATATTCCGATGCTCTTTCTACTAGCCATGCCGACTTCAGGTTTCGCTGCTGAAGAGGCGCAGCCACGATTTCATCATGTAGCCGAATTCCTCACCTGGGCTGACAAGAAGCTTACCGCCGATGACTACGAAGCACTGATCAAGGCGCAAGCCGCTGTTAAGGACACACAGGCGACGAGGCTAGCTTATATCAAGAAGCTCGATTCGGATTTAGGCGAGGCTAAGCTTGCCGAGGTTTTCGAGGGACGGGATTTTCCCAAAGACGCGACCACATTCAAGCTCGGTGGGTGTTGTATGGAATTGAAGCATTGTCACATTGATTTCGAGAAGGAAGGCACGTCGTGGACGATCGCGCGAATCTGGCAATGTCGATAATCTCCAAGCCTAACGGTCCATAAGCTTTTCAATTTCATTTCAGAATCACTTCAACGGCGCCCGCAGGAGTACTCAAACGTTCGGCATCAATTCATCAGGCACCTTCATGAAAAACATCAAATATTCGGACATCGAATCAGTCACACGACATGGAGTGCACCCATCGTATGCGATTACAAAAATTGATTCAGAAATCGGGCATCAGATATTGCGTTGCTTCACAAGCGACATGACTCAAGTTGAGCGCGTATTACCTTTTTGGCCATTTCAAAAGAAACGTAGACATGGCAATGGGCGTTATATTCTCATGTATCACCTACGCAATAATCATAGCGTTTCTATTGCCGTTGCTGATCCCGGATACATCATACTCGACGGTTGCTACTATGAGGTCCCAGTAGCGGCGTGGAACGAGGGCCAACAACTCGTTGACCAGCACCACACACCCCTTAATGAAAAGAAGTAAGCCGAACAAAGCGAATTCAATTTCCCACACAAATAGAAGAAAACATCATGCCTATAAGAAAATTCCGATTCGAGGGGGGATTCGGGTAGAATCTCAGTATCCCAAACAAGAGCCGAGCTGAGTCAGTGAGGTGCGGCCTGAAGCCAGCCCTTGCAAGGTCCCGAATCATCAGTACCAACGGTGAGGCCTCATGCCAGCTTGACGCAATGTGTTCATTTGCGTGTCCGCGTGATCGGGGTTGCACGGTGGCGGTGTGGATAATACCGTGCGTTCTCAACTCCAACGATTTTGACTGTTGTTTCACCTGATCACCCCCCTGCGACTTGGCTGATCCGTATTTCGGAGGTGTTTGCGGATTTTTCGGGTGAGATTGTCGAGGGTTTAGGGGGGCATTCGCTTAGGAAGTTAGGCAGTGAGTATCAGTTGATTCAGGTGCCGAGTGTCGAGGGGCTGCAGGGTTCGGAGGCGTCCAAGTATCTCAGGTGGAACTTGCCGGTTGAGCATGCTTGGCCCTGCAATCCTGAGAAAATGGAGGGATTTGTTGAGAAGGCGGCCCAAGCGATGTTTCGTAAATTTGGCGAGCGCCATCCTCAGGCGGTTTTCATTGGCCAGCTCGATCCAAGCGCATCAAGTCGCTACTACAAGACGCTGGCATCGAACCTCCGTGGGAGAACGCTCCAGCTCTTTTCAAAGGAGATCGCCGCATTCAAGGAGGTTGAAGCGCAGCAGCCCAGTCGAGAAACTTTGTTCTGCCTCGTGGGCAAGGAGGGTTTGTTTTGCGGGATGCAGAGCCCGCGGGATTCTAACGGATTTTATCCGGGTGGTACCAAGTATATTAGCCAAAGCTCGCCAGACACCATCAGCCGAGCAGGAGCGAAAGCGGCAGAGGCGCTTCATGGTTTGCTGCTGCATCATCCAGCACCGCCGAAGGGCAATCATTGGCTTGAGCTTGGCGCGAGCCCTGGGGGCATGACAGCGGAATTGCTGGCAAGGGGCTACAAGGTCACAGCGATCGACCGTGCGCCGCTCGACAAGCGGCTCGATCGCCGCAGCGACCTAACCTTCGCTCAGATGGATGTGGCGGCATTTGTGCCGAATGGGAGCATGAAGTATCATGCGATTCTATCGGACATGAATGGCGATGCCCGTGAGGCGATCCGGCAGGTGGTGCGATTGGGGAAAAATCTCAATCCAGGTGGGCTGGTGATTTTCACGCTCAAGACTCCGGGTGTGACGTCCTACATGGAAACCAACCTGCTCTATCGCGATGTGGTGAGCGAGGCCGTGGCCGGTGGACTCGAGTTCCTTGCGAGCACGCACCTCACCTACAATCGCCATGAATTCACGTTGTTTTTCAAAAGTGCCACTACGAGGCGGACCTAAGGTGGTCCTTCGCGTAGCGTTCGGCTGCCATCGGGCTCCACGGTGAAATGCAGCCACTGCGTGTTGGGTGGGAGCAATTCTGGGAATTTGTCTCCCCACTCCGCGATGATCACGCCCTCTTGGTCTAACAGCTCATCCCAGCCGAGCGCGACCAGTTCTGAGGCTGAGTCCAAGCGGTAGAAATCGAGATGGAACACATGGAGCCTGCCGCCTGGGTACTCATGGAGCAGGCCGAAGGTCGGGCTGGTGACATCCGCCACTGAGCCCATTCCCGCGACGAATCCCTTCGTCCAGTGGGTTTTGCCGGCGCCAAGTCCACCGACTAGGGCGATCACCGAGCCTGGCAAGGCATGGGCTGCTGCTTGGCGGCCCAGCAGTTCCATCGCTTCGGGCGATTCCACGTGTCGTTGCATCGGGTCCTTTGGAAAACCAATTGGCCAACGAAGTCGATGCAAAAACGTTTTTGGCATGGTCGCCATCAGGTGTTGGGGGCGTCACTAGGTAGAATTCGCAGATTATCGCCGATTCCCTAAAATTCGCGTTGATTCTCTACCCCATCGGCCATGAAAGTCTTGTCGCCATGCTCGATATCCGCGTCATCCGCGAAAACCCCACCGCCGTTCAAGATCGCCTCAAAGCCCGGGGCGGCGATCACTGGAAACTTGTCGACGACGTGCTCGCATGTGACGAGTCCCGCCGCGCTGCCGAAACTTCCAAGCAGCAGTTGCAAAATTCCCGCAAGACGATTTCCAAACAGATCGGCATGTTGAAAGGCCAAGGGCAGGACACGTCGGCGATCGAGGCCGAGGTCCGTGGCATCAATGATCAGATTCTCGCTCTCGATACGGAGTCCGAGGACGCTGCAGCTCGCCAAAACGAGTTGTTGCTGAATATTCCCAATCTCACCCACGAGGCGTGCCCGGTCGGTAGCGACGAGGCGGCCAACCCAGTCGTCCGCGAGTGGGGGACGAAGCCCGCGCTGGTGGATCCCAAGGATCATGTCGATCTCGCGCAGCAGCACGGGCTGATCAGTTGGGATGATGGCATTCGCACGGCGGGTTCGGGGTTTGTCGTCTATCGCGGAAAAGGTGCTCGCCTCGAAAGGGCGTTGATCAATTTTCTGCTAGATACGCAAACAGCGAACGGGTACGAAGAAGTCAATGTTCCACATCTCGTCAAACGCGAGTGCATGGAAGGCACCGGTCAGTTGCCGAAGTTTGAGGACGACATGTATGGGACCGACGCGGATGAAAATGGCGTTAACAGCCTATTTCTTGCGCCAACGGCAGAAGTTCCGGTGACCAATCTCTATCGTGACACCTTGTTAGGCGAAGCCGATCTTCCGGTAAAAATGGTTGCCTACACCCCGTGCTTTCGCCGTGAGGCAGGTTCGGCGGGGCGCGACAACAAGGGGATCATTCGCATGCATCAATTTGACAAGGTGGAACTCGTTCAAATCGTCCATCCCGACAAGGGATTCGAGGTGCTTGAGGAACTCACGGCACACGCTGAGTCCATCCTGCAAAAGCTGGGACTCCATTACCGGACGATCGAGCTTTGCACGGGTGACATCGGGTTTTCCTCGGCGAAGACTTACGACATCGAGGTTTGGGCACCAGGTCATGGCAAGTACCTTGAGGTCTCCAGTTGTTCGTGTTTCGGCGACTACCAAGCGCGTCGGATGAAACTCCGGTTCAAAGACGCCGAGGGTAAAAACCGCTTTCCCCACACGCTGAATGGCTCGGGTACGGCATTGCCTCGGTTGTACGTGGCCTTGTTAGAACAATGCCAGCAACCCGATGGATCGATCCGGATTCCTGAGGCGCTGGTGCCGTATTTTGGCGCGGAAGTCCTTTGATCCCGGTGAAACTAATTTCCCTAACGGAAATTTTTGCTCAGCCCTCAAGGCAAGCCGTGCCGAAGACCGTAAAGCCGGTTGATTCCTCGATATCGATTTCGAGGAATTGTCCTGTGAGGCGTGCGGGGTCGCCATCGAAAATCACAATCTTGTTCTGAGGCGTGCGACCGGTGAGGCGCGCGGCGTTGTTTTTCGATGGGCCTTCGCAGAGCACTCGTTGGCGAGTTCCGACGATTGCTGCGTTGCTTGCGATCGCAAGGCGATCAACCACGGCGAGCAGGCGTTGGTTGCGCTCTTCCTTGACGGACTCGTCGAGTTGGCCATCCATTTCGGCAGCCGGTGTGTTGCGACGCTTCGAATAACGAAACACAAAGGCGTTGTCGAATTTCAGTCGCTCGACGGTATCGATCGTGGCTTGGAAGTCCTCCTCGGTCTCACCGGGAAAGCCGACGATGATGTCGGTGGTGATCGCGATGCCAGGGCGGGCGGCCTTCATTTTTTCACAGATCTCGATGAACTTGGCATTTTTGTAGGGCCGGCGCATTTCTCGGAGGATGCGGTCGGAGCCGCTTTGCATCGGGAAATGGATGTGTGAGCAAAGCTTGGGCAGGTAGGTGAAGGCGGCGATGAGATCATCGCGATAGCCGATCGGGTGGGGCGAGGTGAAGCGGATGCGCTCGATACCATCGACCTCATGCACGGCTTCTAACAACTGCACGAAGGGCGACTTGCCATCGACCTTCGCGAATTCCGTCCGTCCATAGAGGTTGACGATTTGGCCGAGCAAGGTGACTTCTTTCACCCCGTGAGAGGCAAGTTGGCGGACCTCGGCAACGATCTCATCGATCGGGCGGCCACGCTCCTTGCCGCGGGTGTCGGGGACGATGCAGAACGAGCAACGCATGTTGCATCCTTGCATGATTGAGACGAACGCAGATGCCTCATGAGCCTTTGGCACGTGGTCGCGGATGGTATTTTGCGAGCCTTCTTCCTCCGCAGTGTCGCAAACGCTGGTCCCTCGGAGCGAGAAGGATGGATCATCCATCCGTGCCTCGAGTCGGCGTTTGAGGATGCCATCCACGTATTCAAATACCTTATGATATTTTTGCGTGCCGACCACCACGTCGAGGTTGGGCACGGTCTTGAAGAGTTCCTCGCCCCGGGATTGTGCCATGCAGCCCATGAAGCCATAAACCACGTGTTTGCGGTCGCGGCCTTTGTGGATCAGGTTGCCCATTTTTCCGAGGGCCTTTTGCTCCGCTTGGTCACGCACGGAGCAGGTATTGATGAGCACCGCGTCGGCCTCATTTTCATCGTTGGTGACCGTGTAGCCGCCCTCACTGAACATCTTGGCGACTTGCTCGGAGTCGCGCTCGTTCATTTGGCAGCCGTAGGTTTTGACGTAGACCTTGGGCATTCGTGGTGATGGTTGGCGAAAGGTCGGGCGTTGGCATTGCTCCACGGGGGAGAACGCCATCGAGCCGTTCGAGATTTTTACGCGAGCGCGAGGCGCGCGTCGGATTCGAGTTTTTCGCTGAGTTCGGGCCAGCCTCCTGCGACCTGCATGTTAAAGCAGTGGAGGTAAACGGCGAAGAGTTTTGGTTCGAAGACGTCGACTAAGCGATCGATCGTGCTTGCGAGGCGTTCGGGATCGAGCTTCTTCGGCAGGTCACCCACGACCGAGCCTTTGCCGTCGTGCGGGATTCCCATGCCGTCGCAGAACATCGCGAGGAGCGATTGTTGGCCGGACATCAGGTAGGCTTGTAGGAGGTGCTCGCCGATGGTGTCGCAGGCCTTGAGCCTGAGGGTTTTATGAATCCATGCGTATTGCTCGGCCATGGATTTTTTCTGCACGAAGACTGGGCGGAGCTTGCGGTTGTCAGCAAGGGTGGCGACGGCGGACTTGTAGACATTCCGGTCGTTGGCGCGGAACCAATCGAGGATTTGAGTGACAATGGCAGGATCGACAGCGGAGTAAAGTTCGTGGGCTTTCACAGTGGAAATGGGATGGGTGGAAAGTCAATGCGGTCGCGAGGGGGATGGCAAGGGCGGAGAAGCGAAAAAGCACGCTAGTCAGCGAATGTCAGCTTCTGCATCGATCGATCATGTGCGCGTGAAAGCAGGCTCAGGGCGCCGATCGACCCGATGCCAGCCATGAACATGTCCCATTGGGAATCCCATGGGTCTCCTTGAGTCCCGAGAAACGCCTGCGAACCGTCGGCCGAGATTGATGCGGCGGCCCATTCCACCAGTTCGTAGGATGCGCTCAGAGCGAGGCAGAATGAGATCACGCAGAATGCAAGCCATTGGCGTTGCGCAAGCACGCGGGACCTCACGAAAATTTCGCGGCAAATGATGGCGGGCACCCATCCCTGGGTGAGATGACCTAACCGATCGAAGTGGTTTCGAGTGAATCCGCAAAGATCACCCACCCACTTTCCGAAGGGCACCAATGCGTAGGTGTAGTGGCCGCCGACCAGCAGGAGGATCATGTGAAACCCGATCCACCCGAGGGCGAGATTGGAGAAACGCCAGTCTTTGCGTTGGGAAATGAATAGCGCGATGAAGCCTAAAATTACCGGGGTCACCTCCATCCACCAAGTGGCGCGATCGGAGGGATGCCAAGCCGACCAGGTCATGACCGGAGTCATTGCTGCTAGAAGGAGCGCGTTCGGGTGGATTTTCAATGAGGTGTTCTGCGTGGGGCTACTGGAGTGCGAGAACCTTCGGCGTGCTGGCGTTGCCAAAGCGGTCGAGCGCGGTGACGGCGATGGCCGTTGCACGTGGAATGGTCGTCGCTTTTTGACTGCTAGCGACCACCTTGATCGTGCGCCATGTGCCGTTGATTTTCGCCTGGATGGCAATTTTTGAGGTGTTAGAACCAGGGATCCAGCGGATGGATGTGTTAGAACCTGCAGGTGAAATGCTGACCCCAGGTGCCGGAGGGGCGGCGTTGCTGATCCAAGGCATCGGCGGGATCACCGCAGGTTGTGTGTAGGTCGCAGCGAGTTTGGTGGCGATGCCGCCTTGGTTGCGCATGAGACTTTTGGCGCTCCAGTGGATGTGGCCATTCCAATTTTTGATGAGCTTGCGGCTGACATCAATTTGATGGGTGATTTCCGATGCGGGTCGGCCTGGGTCTTCAGACGAATTGATGCGGGCGGTCGCGATGCCGGGCCAGACTGGGCGCGACCCTTGCTGACGCCACCAGTTGAGCAGGGTGGAGAAGCTTTGCTTCTGGGGTGAATCGCGCCAGTAAAGTTGGGGCGCAAGATAGTCGAGCCAGCCATTTTTGAGCCATTTGCGTGAGTCTCCGGCGAGTTGTTCGTAGCTGTCGATTCCGGCCTCGATGCCCGCGGGGATGCCTGGCCGCCAAATTCCGAACGGGCTGATCCCGACGCGCACCCATGGCTTTTGGTTTTTCACCGAAGTGTAGAGACTGCTGACGAAGCCGTCGACGTAGCTTCGGCGTTCCGCTGGGGTTTTCCCATCTGCGAAGCGAAGGTTTCCCGATGGGTATGGATAGAAATAATCGTCCAGATGGACGCCATCGACATCGTAGCGCCGGACCACGTCGAGAATCACTTGGAGCGTGTGTGCACGGGTAGTCTGGCTGGCCGGATCGCACCACGTCATCGTGCCGAATTTGCGGGTAATTTGTGGGGCGACTCGACAGATGTGCGAGGAGGCTACGGATTCAGAGTTGTTAGAAAGTGCGCGGAAGGGATTGAACCACGCGTGCACTTCAATGCCGCGGGCATGGGCTTGTTGGATGCAGTATGCGAGGGGATCATAACCAGGAGAGCGTCCCATGCTACCGGTGAGCCACGAGCTCCAAGGCTCCATGGATGACGCATAAACTGCATCGCATTCGGGGCGGACTTGGAAGATCACCGCGTTGATTTTGAGGGCGGCGAGTTTATCGAGCATCGCTCGCATTTCCGCTTGTTGGGCGCTTGCGCTCAGGCCGGTGCTGCTGGGCCAGTCCAAGTTATAAATGCACGCGATCCATGCTCCGCGGAATTCCCGGGCAAGGGCGGGTGGGTGGTCATTGCTTGGTGCAAACGACTGGGCGGAAGAACTGACACAGAGAAGGCAGGAGAAAAGGAAAAGAGTCAGTCGATTCATGGGCTGAAGTTGTCTATGGAACTGGGGCGACGCAAGGTTGCTCGATGCCAACGATGGGCGGATCACGATCGCCAGCGCTGGGTGAGATCGCCATAGGCATCGATGCGGCGGTCGCGGAAGAATGGCCAGATGCGCCGGAAATCTTCGACGGCTTGTAGGTCGATGTCGTGGTAGAGGATTTCCTCGTTTTCGGTAGATGCTTTGGCTACGAGTTCGCCATATGGGTTTGCGATGAACGAACGGCCCCAGAACTCGGTGTCGTCTTGATGGCCGGTGCGATTGATCGCCGCGAGGTAGCAGCCGTTTGCAACCGCGTGACCCCGCTGGACGGTTTCCCATGCGCAATGCTGGGCATCACCTAGGCTCGGTTTTTCTGCGGAAAGCCAACCGATGGCGGTCGGGTAAACGAGGAGTTGCGCACCGCCGAGCGCCATGAGCCGAGCGGCTTCGGGGTACCATTGATCCCAGCAGATCAAGACGCCGATTTTTCCGAATTTCGTGTCCCAAACCGGCCAACCGCTGTCACCGGGCGTGAAGTAAAATTTTTCCTCAAAGCCAGGGTCCTGCGGGATGTGAGACTTACGGTAGAGGCCCATCAGCGAGCCATCGGCATCATGAATGGTGGCGGTGTTGTGGTATAAGCCCGGGCCGCGGTGCTCGAAGAGCGAGGAAATCAAGACGATGCCAAGTTCGCCTGCGAGCTTGCCGAGACGATCGGTGATTGGGCCGGGAAGGAGATCGGCTAGATCGAAAAGGCCTGGGTCCTCAAGCGTGCAAAAGTAGGGCGTCAGAAAAAGCTCTTGAGTGACGACGATGTTGGCTCCGCTGGCGGCCGCATCGCGGATCAATTGTTCGTGGTGTTCAAGCGATTCCGTCTTCGTCGCGAAGGTTTTGGACTGGAGCAAAGCAAGGCGTGGCATGGCCGAAGCATCGGGGTTGGAGCGGTGAGGTTCAAGGATCAAGAATGAAGTGGTGCAAGGGTGCGGAGGTTTATTTTTGTGAGAATTGTGCAAACTTGGCTTGATTCCATGGTTTTCCGCGCTAAAACCGCCGCCCCTGCATGTCGGACTCTTCCAGAACTCTCAAAGTCGCGATCCCGAAAGGCAGCCTTCAAGAGCCAACCATTGAGCTCTTGGCCAAGGCTGGCTACGAGATTTACGTTTCGTCGCGTGGCTTGCGTCCGAGCTCGAATGACCCCGAACTGGACCTCTACATGATCCGCGCTCAAGAGATCGGGCGTTATCTCGGGCAGGGATTCATCGATTGCGGGATCACAGGATACGACTGGGCATACGAAAATGGGGTGGATCTCGTGGATCTCGCCGAGCTTCCGTATTCGCGCGCAACCACGCGGCCGACGCGCTGGGTGCTGGTGGTACCAGAAGACTCACCCATTCGTAAGCCCGAAGACCTTGAAGGAAAACGCATCGCGACCGAAGGAGTGGGTATCACTCAGCGCTACCTCGCTGAACGGGGGATCAAGGCTGAGGTCGAATTTTCTTGGGGTGCGACCGAGGTCAAGGTCCCTGATTTGGTGGATGCGATTGTCGATGTGACCGAGACCGGTTCCTCGATCAAGGCCAACCATCTCCGGATTGTTGACACCCTGCTGACTTCATTTCCTCACTTTTATGCGAGTCCTGCCGCTGCAGCCGATCCATGGAAAATGGAAAAGATGGAGCGGATCGCCTTGCTCTTGAAGGCGGCTCTCAGCGCGCGTGGCAAGGTTGGGATCAAGATGAATTTCCCCAGCTCCAATCTTCCTCAGCTTCTCGAAAAACTTCCTTCTCTCCGCCGCCCAACGATTTCCCAACTCTCGGAAGAAGGTTGGGTCGCTGTTGAGACAGTGATTGACGAAATCGTCGTCAGAGACATGATCCCCGAACTGAAACGCCTTGGGGCTGAGGGCATCATCGAATATTCTCTCAATAAAATCGTCCCTTAATTCGTTCACCATTAACTAACCCCGACTGCAACTGCCATGGGCTCCATCAAGAAACGCCGTAAAACGAAGATCAATAAGCACAAGCGCAAAAAGCGCATGAAGCAGAACCGCCACAAAAAGCGTCTCCGCTACAAGTCCTAGTCACTGGGATTGATCTTATGTAAAATCGCCAGAGGCTCTTCGTGGGTTCTCTGGCTTTTTTCGTGTTTTGAGGTCATCGTCGGATCATGAGCCTGCAAGTGGTCGTCAATTTCCGCGTGATCGACGAGTCGGATGACTGGATTGTGGTGGATAAACCCGCGCCTCTGATCGTCCATCCGGCGAACCGCAAGCCGGAGCCGACGCTTCTCGGTGGATTGGAAAAGCTCCTTTCCTACGAGATCCAAAATGGGGCAAACCTTGGGATTGTGACCCGGTTGGATCGCGAGACCAGCGGGATTGTTTTGGTTGCCAAGACGACCGCCGCGGCGAGGGAACTCGGATGGATTTTTGAGAGGCGCCAAGCCCACAAAGAGTACCACGCGATTGTGATCGGCTGGCCTGAGGCCGATGCTTGGGAGTGCGCGGAGCCGATTATCCGAGCCGGTGAGCTCGGGCCATCGGAGATTTGGGTGAGGCAAGTGGTCAGTCCGCTAGGAAGGGATTGCAAGACGCGGTTTCAGGTTGAGCGGCGTTTTGAGCGAGATGGGCGCCCATTTGCGCTGGTTCGCTGCATTCCGGAATCGGGTAGAATGCACCAGATTCGGGTGCATTTGGTGAGTGGCGGGTTCCCGATTCTCGGAGACAAGCTCTACTCGGGTGACGGCTCGGATTACTTGGACTGGATGGCCCACGGCTGGTCGGAAGCATTGGCTAAGCGCCTTATTTTACCGCGCCATGCACTTCATGCGTCTGTTTTGGAAATTCCTTGGCAGGGTGGCACGGTCGGGTGGCGTGCAGATTTGGCGCAGGAACTTGAGCAATTCTGTGATGGCGGTGACATCCGTGAAATGCCAGATGTTGTCATTTGGAGTCGGCATGACTAAGCTCGCGCATGGTTTCACTTGATGAATTGGTGGCATTTCTGGACGAGGAGCTAAAAACATCTTCAATCTCAGATTATTCCGGCGCCATGAATGGCTTGCAACTGGCCAATGGAGGGCAGGTCGAGCGCATCGTGGCGGCGGTGGATGCTTCATTGCCCGTGATTCAGGCCGTAGCAGCCGGAGGGCCGGGGCTTTTGATCGTCCATCATGGGATGTTCTGGCAGGGTGCTCAGGCAGTTACGGGGGCATTTTACCGAAAATTGAAAATCGCAATGGATGCGGGGTTGGCAGTTTACTCATCGCACCTCCCGCTTGATGTTCACCCCATTTTTGGCAATAACATTCTCCTCGCCGACGCAATCGGGCTTCAAAACCCTCAGCCATTTCTCGATCAAAAGGGGATCCCCATGGGCATCCGAGGTGCTTGGGCGGGAACTCGCCAAGGACTCTCCGATGCTCTCGCCAAGGCGGTCGGAGGGCCGGTGCATCTTTGTCCTGGTGGCGCCGAAGTCGTTGAGCAGGTGGGGGTGATCACCGGTGGGGCGGGTAGCGAAGTGGCGAAAGTCGCGGCAGCCGGCGTGGATTGCTTCGTCACGGGCGAGGGCCCGCATTGGAGCTACCCTCTTGCCGAAGAACTTGGCGTGAATCTATTTTATGCCGGACACTACGCGACTGAGACATTCGGAGTGAAGGCGATCGCGCGACACTTGGCCACCATATATGGGCTTCCGTGTGCCTTTTTCGACCACCCATCGGGCCTCTGACGGCTACATTTGCTGCCAGCGCTTTGACCGTGGCGACGCGCTGGGTGTTAAAGTGCTTGGCGTTTAATTTCTCTCAGAAATCCGAAAAATGTCTTGCTTGATCCAAGGATTCCAGCAAGGCTGTCTCCCAACAAAGCGGGCATAGCTTAGTGGTAAAGCGCTATCCTTCCAAGTTAGACATGCGGGTTCGATTCCCGCTGCCCGCTCCATTTTCAATTTCAGCAAGCCCCCCTCGATCAAATCAGAGGTCCAAACACCAAACAAAATGAAAAAAAACGTATCACTCATCCTGCTGAGCGCCGTGATGGGTTTGGCCACGGCCAGTGGTCAAACTGCAACAGCTCCTGCCACTGCGAGCTCGGTCAGCACGGCGATTAAGGCGGCCAAGACCCCGGCAGAAAAGACAGCTGCGATGGCGCTTCTAGCCGCTGCAGTGAAGGCGAATCCAAGCGCCGCTGCAGAAATCGTCACCGCAGCAATTGCGGCATCTGGCGGCGGAGTTGAATCGGTATCAGCCATCGTTACGGCTGCGGTGAGTGGTGGGGGGAATTTGCCGGCAGTTTCCGCCGCGGTGGTCACAGCCGCGGTGGCCGCACAGCCCTCGATGATGTCGAGTATTGTCAAAGCTGCAGTCGGAGACGGAAAGAGCTCCGCTCAGGTGGTCGCGGTGGTGACCGCGGCGGTTTCTGCGCAACCCGAAGCTGCAGCGGCAATTGTCACAGCGGCGATCGGTGAAGGAAAAAGTTCTGATGTTGCGGTAGCGGTGGCAGTGGCCGCGGTGGCGGCGGCGCCTTCTCAAGCCACCGTGATTCAAGCCGCGGCCGTCGAAGCGGCTCCGGCTGCGATGACCGCGATTCAAACGGCCGTCGTTTCGCAGGCGGCCACCATGGTCGTATCTCCAAACGCATCGGCTGAAGGCGGTGAGGCCCTCGGACGTAGTGGTTCTGCGGTGGTGACGCCGCAGGTTCAACTTACCAACAATACTGTCACTCCTGAGGCATTGGTCGAATTGGTGCGGCAGGCAGTAAAAGCGGATCCAGAGAGTGCCGGCAAGTACACTTCAGCAGCGGTCAATAACTCCTCTGACGGGCAAGCTGCGTCGATCACGGCAGCAGCCACGGAAGCGGCCCCCGAGCAGGCTGCAAATATCGCATCTGCCGCGACGGAAGCGGCCCCCGCGCAGGCTGCAGCGATCACCACAGCGGCCATCGACAATTCATCGGACGCTCAAGCCGGTGCGATTACGGCAGCAGCCACAAAAGCGGCCCCCGAACAGGCTGCAAATATCGCATCTTCAGCGACGGAAGCGGCCCCCGCGCAGGCTGCA
>CAILVZ010000197.1 GCA_903837825.1 Akkermansiaceae bacterium
CACTGCTTACAGTCCTGAACACACGCCATCCTTGAATATCGCGGCGGCCGATCTTGAGTCCGCAGACGAAAACGGCATCTTCTGTGATCCTTAAATTCGATGCCTTCCTCAATTGCATCCAAATGAAAATCAATCCATCCAAGGCGAGCAAAATTCCCGCCGTAATCCAAAGCCACAGTCCTCCTTCGTCGGGCAAAAGGAAAAGAAGGATAATTGCGCAGGCGGTGAGCACTCGCGGGAAAACCTTGGTCAGCAAGATCTGATTCATTTTCTTAGCGAGCGTATAGGCCCAACGATGACCGGCGATTGATCTGTGGTTGGATTGGCGGTTGCGGGGATTATCGATCATTCGGTGCGCTGACTTGCTCGCCATCTTTGTTGGCTTTGGATAAGGCAAGTTCAAAAACTGGTTCACTAACATACATTGCATGACCATCCGCCTGAACAACCAGCCTTTCCTCGTCAAGAACTGGTGCGTATGGGCTGGCCAACACGATCGTGTCGGGTTTTAACTTATCAAGGTTCGTGCAGGATCTGAAATATAGGAAATCGGCTTTATGCCTTAGGTCATTAGAAATACACCGGAAATCGGCGTTAGTCGGGTGCTTGTCACCCCAACTCACACTTGCAGGATCAAGATTGTAGAGGCTATACGGCATCCTTCCATGAGTTTTTGAGTAATCGTACAGAAGCAAATATAGATTTTTAACCGTCACAATATTGATCGTCCTTGTCGTTGTTCGATCCGAATTGCAGGACAAACATGCAACCGCCAGGAATACCGATAGAAGGATGCGGATCATTTTATTCTGGCTGATTAAGGTAGGGATGCGCAGGCAGAGCGCGACGGACCTGATTGGTGGTGTTGATTGTCATTCATGCAGGTTTGGGCGATTGGCGCAATGTTGGACTCGGAAATATTTCCACCACACGGGCAAGTAGCTGGACGACGAAGCTTCAAAAATCCTCCATCCCCGAGAGTGATGATTCCTCAACCAAAAGACACTCAGTCGCGAATGAGTGGGAAACGACAACCTGGTCGAACTTTCACCGGAGGCTCGATTTGAAAAGATCCCAAATTTCCAACTTGGTAAGGCCCGTAGGCGATCGGAACCACCGTTAGAAGCAAGGTGGGTTCATCGCCATTGGCAATCTTTGAAACGTGGATCACCGCCGCACAGTTGGGATTCTTTCTCACACTCAGAATATCTCCTGCGCTGAACCAAGCGGCAGAGTCCGCCTGAAGCGTTGGGAAAACATACTCGATCAAAACCGGGTACGGCACGGGCTTGCTGAAATCATCCGGCTTCACGAGTGCCTGCGCCCGCAAGACGATTCCAGGATCGAGGAAATCCGTAGGACTCAATTTGCGGATCGGGCCGATCTGAAAATCACCCTCCACGTAGGTGAGCAATTGAGGTTCCCCGAAGTTGATTAGATAATTTCGCATGAGCAGCCCATTTGCCTTGGCGAGTTGCTCCTCCGAATATCCAAAATACTTTCGGTAAAGTTCCTTCGGCGCGAGACCCGCTCCATTGGGAGCATCAAGCACGGTGTAGCGATGCAACACCGGCGCCCGCCCTACCTTGCTCAAAAGCTCATAGTTCCGAGGCAACTCCGGACTTCCAAACACATTCAAGCAAACGGCCCAACTCAAGATGGCAAAGCACAGCGCCAAGGCATTCGCCAGCAACCACCAGAAATAGGCGGGTCGACTGGGTGGTAGTTCTTCGTTTGGACGAGACACGAAGATATTAGATGGTGCCGCAAGCCTCGCCGTCGGCAACGCTCTCCCCAACGGCCTCAGCGGTCTCAAATGAAGTTCCACAGCCGCAGGACCGCGAAGCTTGCGGGTTATGAATCTTGAAACCCGCGTCGGTAAGATCATCGGAAAAATCGATTTCACAACCGCGCAACCGATCGAGGCTATCAGCCGCCACGATCACCCGAGCCGCACCCGACTGGACAATCTCATCCCCAACCTCTGGATCGGCCACCATCATCTCATACTGCCATCCGGCGCATCCCCCACGGCGAACTGCCAGCCTGAGGCCGGATTCTGGCGATTTGGCCCGTGCGGCGAGAAGTTTGCCCAGCTCATCAATGGCTTTGTCGGTGAGAGTGATCATAGTCGTGCACAACGATAAGGGTTTCCCGAAGATTTGGAACCCCCAAATCCAATAAACCGCGCGAACGATCATTTCTTGCATCCATCGAAAATTTAGACTATTGGATTTTGCTGACTCGTGGAGTTCCTCAAATTCCTTGGATTGCTTGATGATCCGAATCGAAAGAAAGGTCTTGACGTGTTAGCTCTGTGCCTTTTGATTCCGCCTTGCCTGTGATTTTTTCACCGTGCCCATAGGCTAGGTGAAATATATCCTCATACTTGATCTAATCGCTCCACTCCATGCCTTCGTCCAAACCTTCCTCCAAGCCAATCACCGCGAAACCCAAGCCCAAAGCCTCTGCAACCGCAGGCGCATCAGCTGCCGCAAAGGCGCAACAACCGAAGGCAAAATCATCCCCCTCGGCACCGATTAGCAAAAAAGCCCCAGCCAAAGCTCCAGCCAAAGCTCCTGCCAAAGCTCCTGCCAAGGCTCCTGCCAAGGCTCCTGCCAAGGCTCCTGCCAAGGCTCCTGCCAAAGCCCCTGCCAAAGCCCCTGCCAAAGCCCCAGCCAAAGCCCCAGCCA
>CAILVZ010000198.1 GCA_903837825.1 Akkermansiaceae bacterium
CAGTGCACCGATTCCGAGTTTGAAGATGGAATCATGTTGCATCAGGTCAAAGATTTAGCGGATGCGTGCGAGAGAATTCTGATCCAAGGCAACATTTGCAAAAACAATGCGCGCTTTGGAATTCATATTGGAGCGAATATGCAGCAAATCCATCTCTCCAATAATCTGTGCGTTGAAAACGGCCTCAACTTATCCATTTACGGAGACAATTGCACCTCCACAGGAGACATCGCCTCGGGCACAACCGACCGGTTATTCACGCCCGACGTCTATCGCCCCAACGTCCTCCTGGCCGGTCACTTCATATCCGTTGTCAACCTCACCGCGACAAGAACCCGATTCGTCGGATTGGAAATCGCAGGGCACCATATTAGCGTCACTGGCGGAATCATCGGAAAGATGGCTGCACCGTCACCAGATGAGGGGAAGGATGGCCTCTGCGTCGAAAAGGGAGAATGGGGAGCGGGAAGTGGAGAGTTCTATGTGCAAGGCGATTGCCGGATCGGCATGGCTCTGATTCCTGATTTCTGTGGCGGCCGTGCTCCGATATTTCCGAAAAATGTCCGAGTCAGTGGCATGACAATCCATGGTTGCCGCGTTGGCGTAAAAGCCTGCAATGAATCGAAAAACATTAGCATCGATGGAATACTCTCCATCGATAATCAAATCCCAACGCAAGTTGAGGACTTGGCATCGCAGGAAGTGCGAGTGACTAACTGGATTTCTCAGATTTAAAAATCCCCTCGCCTGCCGCGATCCTGGCCAGCAAATCATCGATCAGCTCACGAGCCGAAAAGACGCGGCAATGGGCGAGGCCTACCGTGCCGAAGCGCACGTTGCCGCCCGCATCACAAATGGCTCCCACGATGTCGCGGTCGATGACTCGAAATTCTGCGGCTGGATTTTCCACAAGCCTTTTGTTCCAATCCATCACCTCCACGAGATTTAAAAAGGTCAGGCTGTCGTAATCCGCCCCCAGTAGGAGCACTTTGGAATTGTCGGTGTAACACTTGTAAATGGGTGAATTGACCCCAAAGGTTCGCATCCAAGGATCCAAATCCCACGGGGATGTAAGCCCTTGCTCTGCGCGACCACCTGAAACCCAATCTGCGGCGTTGGGGCCGCGCACCGCGACCGAATGGGAATAATGATCGGAGCGAAGGGTGCCTTGGAGTGTGCGAAAAAACTCCGTCAACCATCCCGTTGAGGCAGGAGTCGTCTCAAGGTTCCACATCTCGGCACGTTTCGACCTGGCAATGAGATGGAACGAAGGCATCAGCACGTGGCCGGCAGGCCCCACAGTTGCCTCCAACGAGCGGATCACTGTGAGCGCCCCACCCTTGATCGACCCAAGGCTTTTGAAGGAAGAATGCACAAAAACAGAATCCCCTTCGCCGAGGCCGATGTCCCTCAATGCGGCGACTAAATCTGCTGAACCAAATCTGGTCCGCGACGGTGAAGGTTGATCAATCGATTTTTCCATAATTTGTCTTGGCATAATCACTTTTGAGTCGTAACGGCAACTTGGAAGGGAGACGCCGGCAGATGCGCGGCATTGTAAAGATTCGCGAGCGGGTTGGCTGCCCAGGCATATCGCACCGAGCTGGCAGATTTTTCTTTCGGCCAAGTGATAACGACTTTTTCGCCATCCAATTTTGCATCCACTTTCGTAAAACGGCCGCTCTCGTCCCCGACTTCAAACTGCGCGGGAGCTTGCTGATCAGGAACATTCAGCCCCTCTGCATCGGTGAATTCCACGAGAATCGATTCCCCAGAGCGCGTGGCAGATTTAACCAAAGGCCCGGATTTTTGAATTTTCTTTCCATACTCATTCGCCAACGCATGCCGAGCGAGGCGAAGACCTACGTCCTTTTTATTCTTGGGGTGAATATCTTGGGCCTCGCCGATGTCGATGGTAACGGCCATGCCG
>CAILVZ010000199.1 GCA_903837825.1 Akkermansiaceae bacterium
CCAGGACAAAGCGGCGATCTACCACTCGGGAGACGCAATGGTAGAATACCGGCTTCAAGTCCGAATTCCGCCACTCTGCCAGCCATCGCGCCCTTCGCATGCCCGAGAAATACCAACTCTGCCCAAACCGTCAACAATAAATCGATAACAGGACTGTCCCTTTATTGATTTGTTGGTTTGGAGTTTACGGAGGTGATGGCGGTGGGCAGGTTTGTTTTGGAGCGATGGATGCATTTCAAATTTTAGGAATCGAGCGGCGACTGGTGGTGTCGGACGAGCGTCTGCGTGAGGCATTCCGCGAGGCGGGCAAGCAGGTGCATCCGGATGCGGGCGGAGGTGATGGCGAATTCATGATGTTGCGCGAGGCATTCGCGCTGCTCAGTAGTCCCTCGCGGCGGCTACGGCACTGGCTGGAGTTGCGCGGCACGCCGGGTGAGGTCCGTGGAGCGATCGATCCCACACTTGTGGATTTTTTTGGTGAGGTGGGAGCGGTTACGCAACGGGCAGAAGCGGTGATTCGCAAGCGGGATGAGGCGAGATCTGCGCTGGTTCGAGCGATGATAGAAGGGGAGAATCAAGAGTGCCGAGAAGCGGTGGAAGCTGCGATTTTCAAGGTCGAAGCGATGATTCAGCGTGAATGCGAGGCGTTTTTCAAAATCGAAGGTGCTAGCGAGTTGGAGGTCGCGTTTGCATCGCAAATCGCGCGCAATCTCGCCTTTTTGGAAAAATGGCGTGGCGGACTGCGTGCGATTTTTAGCCAGTTAATCTAACACTTATTGTTAGATTTTAGTACTTGGGTTGGGGGCTATGGGTGCTGGATCGCTGAGGGAGGATGTGGAACCTTCCTTGAAAATTCGGACGTGTGACTGACATACCAGAGGAACGCGCCACCACCGATCACGGCGACCAGGGTGAAGAAGATCAGCAAAATGCCGAGGCAAGATTTCATCGCGGTGTTCTGGTGGTATGTTGATGGATTTGGTTAGCTCGTGTGGAGGGCCACTTTCCTCTCGATTCTAGCAGAAAATGCGCCGTCGGTCTGGTCACGGAATGGCAGAGCTTCGCGGGTTTCCCGGATTTCCCAATCTGGGTGGTCGGCGAGGAAGGACTCCACGAGGCCGAGATTTTCGTCGTGCTCGATGGAGCAAGTTGAATAGACGATGCGCCCGCCGGGCTTGATGCAGGGTAGGGCGTTCTCGAGGATTTTGCGTTGGGTGATTGCGATTTTTGGGATGTCGGGTGCCTGGAGTCGCCAGCGAACATCCACGCGGCGGCGGATCACTCCAGTGTTTGAGCACGGGACGTCGAGCAGGATGCCATCGAACCGGTGGTGCCACTCGGTGGGGGCGGGTTTCGTCCAATCGTGAACTGCGACGGTTGCTTTGCCTGCATGGAGGCGTTCGAGGTTTTCCTCAAGGCGAGGCAGGCGTTTTTCGTTTGAGTCTGAGCAGACCAAATTCTCGGCAGAGCCGAGTGCGGCGGCGATTAAGAACGCTTTGCCGCCCGGAGCGGCACAGGCGTCGAGGATGGATTCGCCAGGTTGTGGGTTGAGGAGTTCGACCGAGTGGCGGGTTGCTGGATCTTGGATGTATACGGTGCCCGACGCGAGGAGTTCGCTAGGCAGCGATCCGTCGATCTGATAGAATCCTCGAGCGCCCTCTAACGGAGTACCTGGCAGAGACGCTGGGAATGGGGCGAGCGGGTTCACTCGGAAATAATTCACGGCGGGAAGGTTGTTCCATTCCATGAGCGAGATCGCATTGCGAGTTCCAAAGGCGGCTCTCCAGCGGTTGTAGAGCCAGTCAGGGTGTGAGTGCGCGACCGGTTGTGGGAGGTCGTTCAGTTCATCGAGTAGACGCTTGCGGGAGAGTGTGGTGCGGCGTAGGACGGCATTGATCAGACTGCGGACACTTGCCTTTCCCGCTTCCACCGTTTCATTGACGGCCGCGTGATCCGGTAGGTTCAAAATGAGCAGTTGGCAGAGGCCTACGCGGAGGATGTCCCGCGTTTCGGCGTCGAGTTTGCCATCGCGGAGTTTGCCGATCCAATGGTCTAACAGCCGGCGATTGCGTAGGACGCCGAAGAGGATGGCTTGGAGCAAGCCTCGGTCGGCTGAGGAAAGCTTGCGGCGTTGCGCGTGGCGTTCGATCAATGTTTCAGCGTAGTCGTGGCCCTTCGCCCAGGCACGGAGAGCGGAGACGGCGGCTTGGCGGACGTGGAAGTTTTTGGCGGGCATGGATGGCGGTTCGGTCGCTGCGTGCGTGAGGTTTAACCACGCAGTTGGGCTGCCGATCCGTAGTGGTAGTTTACCTGAAATGACAGAAAAATCGGGCGAAGGTTCTGGGGGGCGGAGGCGTGCGAGGGAGTTGGGAGCACTACCAAGTGATTTTCTGGAGGTTTCGATAAAATCCATTGAAACACGCTGGCAGTGACCGGGAAAACCGTATAGCATCACGTCAAACGATGGATACCGATTCGAAGAGTAAGCGATTGAAGGTCGAACCGTTGCTAGGTGGGCTTGCATTGATCTTGCTGCTGATGGGTTGTTTTTCCGTTTTGAGGCCCTTCATGACGGCCTTGTTGTGGGCGACGATTTTGGCATATTCGCTTTATCCCATGCAGCGGATGTTCACTCGCTGGTTCCGCGGTTCAAGGACGATGGCTGCCTGCTTTGTCACCTTGACGCTGTCGGTGATCCTTGCGGGGCCAATTTTTTTGATTGGGTTCAGCATTGCCCAAGACGGTAAGGATTTGGCGAATGCCACGCGCAAATGGTTTTTGGAAGCACCTGATCTAGCGCCCGCTTGGGTGGCGCAGACTCCGGTGGTGGGAAAAGAATTGTCGGTTTATTGGTCAAATTTTGCGGAGGATCGCAAGCGGTGGGTTGAGCAGTTGGATCAAGCGGTCAAGAGCCCGCCGCCTCGGCCGAAGATCGTGGTGGAGAATGGTGATGGATTTGTGGTGCAAGAAGCGCCAGCTCCTGTGGTGGTTGATGATGCGACGGCAAGGCCCGCGGGTACTGAGGCGAGCAAGAATCCGCCACACGTGGTGGTGTTGTTAGGGCAATTTTTATCATGGGCGCGCAGCGGGCTGATTTCCGTGGGACTGGCTGTCGGTCAAGGTGTGACGCAGATTTTGCTAAGTGCGTTTTTGGCATTTTTCCTCTTGCGGGATGCGCCGATTTTAGCCGAGCGCTTGACCGTTGCGGTGGATCGATTGGCAGGCGGGCGTGGGCAGCATTTGATCAAGGTGGCGGGTGGCACGGTGCGAGGGGTGATTTACGGTATTTTGGGGACGGCGATCGCGCAGGCGCTGGTTGCGGGATTTGGGTTTTGGGTCGCTGGACTGCCCGGTGCGGCATTGCTTTCGGTCCTCACATTTTTTCTGGCAGTGATTCCGTTTGGTCCGCCGATGATTTGGTTGCCTTCATCGTTGTGGCTGTTTGCTCAACACAAGCCAGGGATGGGGGTTTTCCTCTTATTGTGGGGTTTGTTAGGGATTAGCAGTGTTGATAATTTCCTGCGCCCTTACTTGATCAGCCAGGGCAGCAAGATGCCCTTCATTTTGATTTTCTGTGGGGTCATCGGTGGGGCTTTGGCGTTCGGGTTTGTTGGAGTTTTCCTTGGACCCACGCTTTTGGCGGTTGGATTCCGGTTGATCGAAGAGTGGTCATCGGGGCCGGTGGGTGAGAATACGGGAGGCAATTCGGAATTGCATGGATGAACCGTAGAGGGCACATACGGGCATGGCGGTGAGTCCTTGGGTGTTAGGAAATGTGTTTGAGGTTTTTGAGCGGAATTTCCGTGAGCGTGGTGAGTTAGGAGCCTCCATCAGCATTTGGTTGGAAGGGTATGAGTTGGTGTCTGAGGGGCGCGGGTGGTGTGAGAGGAAAAAGACACGCGAGTGGACGGCGAGGACGTTGGTGCCGGTTTATTCTGCGACCAAGGTCCCAGCGGCTGCCACCTTGCTCATGGCATTGGAGAGTCGGGGGCTTACCGCGGAGACTCCGATGGTCGAAGTTTGGCCGCGTTTTCCAGTGGCAGAGGCGAGGTTTTTCCATTTGCTTTCTCATCAATGTGGGATGGCAGCGCTCGATCAGCCCTGCGATATTTTTGATCATGACTCGGTGATTCAAGCGATTGAAGCTCAAGTGCCTGCATGGCATTTGGGTCAGGGTCATGGTTATCATCCGAGGACATTCGGCGCGCTGGTGGATGAACCCACCCGGCGTCTAACCGGCAAGACGCTTGGGAGATTTTGGTGGGAAGAGATTGCGGGGCCGCTTGAGTTGGAATTTTGGATTGGTCTGCCGGAGCGTGAGTGGCCGCGGGTCGCGCGACTTCATCCCGGGAAGTCTGGCAAGGCGGACGTAGTCGATGAGTTTTATCGGCAGTTCAATTTGGAGGAGAGTCTCATCCGTAAGGCATTTTCATCGCCTCAAGGGATCCATGGGGTTCAAGAGATGAATCAATCGCGGACTTGGGCCGCGGGATTGCCGGCGCTTGGGGGTGTTGGGACGGCTTCGGCGCTTGCGAAGTTTTACCAAGCTGCGCTGGGATGCATCGAGAGTCCGCTTTCACCCAAGGTCCGGGAGTCCTTGGGGATGGTTCGCTCGTCGGGTTATGACCGGGTTTTGCTTCGGCCCACGGAGTTCACGTGCGGAGCGCAGCGCGATCCTTTGGATGGAGCGGGCAAGAAAGTTCGAAGGATTTACGGGCCTTCGGTCTCGGCGTTCGGTCATCCTGGGGCTGGTGGGAGCCACGCGTTCGGTGATCCGGAAACCGGGATTTCATTTGCCTATGTCATGAATCAAATGGACTTGAGTGTGATGCCAGGTGCGAAGTGTTTGGAGATGATCGACGCCTTGTTCGCTGAATTCTAGTGGGTGTTGGAGGATTGGCCGATGGGTTGGGCTGATCGCCACTGTCGGGGCCGGAACAAAACCGGACAGAGACGGTTCAAAACCGGACAGGGAGACGGAACAAAACCGGATTTCTGTTTTGTGGTAATGCAATTGACTGG
>CAILVZ010000200.1 GCA_903837825.1 Akkermansiaceae bacterium
ATACCCGTCTCGCATCAAGACCGCAATGGCATTGATCGGAGTCAAATCGGAACCGATCGATTGACTCGATCGCATTCCCTGCGGATCGGGCTTGGCGAATGGGGTTCCGGTAGCCATAGTCCTCGACCAGCCACGCATGAAAGTCCTTAGTCACCGAGACCCTAGCTACGCACCCTTTGTTCGGCGCTTGAATCGCCGCGCCCTGCCAACGACCGGAGTCCGCGACTTGGTCACTGAAATCATTGCCGAAGTGGCAGCCCGTGGCGATGAGGCCTTGGTCACATTCACCCAGCGCTTTGATGGCGCGAAGCTGACCCCAAAGAAACTTTTCATCAGCGAGGCCGAATTTGCTTCGGCTGAATCCGCCGTGACCCCCGCGACCAAGATCGCTGTCGCACGCAGCCTGCAAAACATCCGAAACTTCGCAAAGCGAAGCCTGCGCAAGGACTGGTCGGCAAAAAATGCCGAAGGAGCAACCGTTGGGGAACGCTTTACGCCATTTGATCGCGTCGGAGTTTACATCCCTGGCGGTAAGGCGCCCTTGGTATCCACCGCACTGATGACCGCTGGGTTTGCCCAGGCAGCCGGTGTTCCTGAAATCCTTGCCGCCACTCCCTGCGGACCAAATGGCATGGTAAATCCAGCGCTGCTCTACGCAATGAAGGCTGCAGGCGTGACCGAAGCCATCCGCGTTGGTGGTGCTCAAGCGGTCGCTGCACTCGCCCTCGGCACACGATCCATCCGCCCTGTCGAACGCATCTTCGGCCCAGGAAATAGCTTTGTGGTTGAGGCCAAGCGCCAACTCGTCGGCGCTGTTTCAATCGACCTTCTTCCCGGCCCCAGCGAGATTCTTATCCTCTCCGATAAAACTGGCAACCCTGAGTTCATCGCTGCCGACATTCTTGCTCAAGCCGAACACGGCGGTGACAGCGTAGTGGGATTTGCCACCGATTCGAAAGCGCTGTTAGGAAAGGTAATCAAGGCCATCGACCGCCAGCTCCCAAGCCTCTCGCGAGCAAAGATCATTCGCGACGTTCTAAAACGCGGCACTTTCCTTCTGCACGTGAAATCATTCGCCGAAGGCGTGGCCATCGCCAACACCTTCGCTCCCGAGCACCTCTCGCTCATCACCGCCGAAGAAGATCGCTGGCTTCCATTGATCCGGACCTCTGGTGCCATTTACCTTGGGAACGACTCACCGGTCGCGGTCGGTGACTTCCTTGCTGGCCCAAGTCACACCTTACCAACCGGCGGAGCCGCGCGCTCGTTCTCCGGATTGCGGGCCGATCAGTTCCAGCGCCGCACGAGCATTGTCCGACTCGATAAAAAATCTGTTAGAAAATCGCTCTCTGTGGTGGAGGAATTTGCCCGCATCGAGGGTCTCGACGCTCACGGCAGGTCGACAGCCATCCGATTGGAACGATAATCGAGCGAGGCTCTCAGAGGATGCGCGCTCGGACATTTCTAGACGCGGTTACTTAAAACCGCCGTTAGCGTTTTGACCGTTTGCCATGCGGCGTGAACGTCATGGACCCTGAAAATTTGCGCGCCTCGGACCATGCACGCGCTGACGCAGGCAACCGTCCCAGCATCCCGCTCCGAAGGATCGGAGATTCCTAACACCTCACCGATGACAGTCTTCCTCGATAAAGGAACGAGCACCGGTCTTCCAAAACGCTGGAGACGCTCCAACTCACTAAAAACCGTTAGATTGTCAGCCCTTTGCTTTGCGAAATCGATCCCAGGATCCAAAATCAAAGCGTCACTCCGAAGACCCGCGTCCACGGCAAAGCGAATTTTCTCCTCAAAAAACCGCTCCATCTCGCTCATGACATCATCCCACTTTTGCTGAAAATGCGGGACCTTCGGTTCGCCGACGCTATGCATCAACAACAAACTCGATCCATGCGAGGCGCAAAGCCGCGCATTTCGATCATTGGGCAAACCACCCATGTCGTTAAGCACCTCGATTTTCCCGGATGGCAAAATTTGCTCCACCACCTCAGATCGCCACGTGTTCGCAGACAGAATGGGAGGCCAAACTTGGCATTGATCGCGCGGCTCCATCCCTTGCCAGACCTCGTCCCAGCGATCGAGAAACCCAAAAAACCGACGGACTTCTTCGGCCATCGGCACCGCGGACCGATTGGTCCGCGCGCTTTCGGCCCCCACATCAATCATGTCGGCTCCTGCCTCAACCTGCCCGCGCGCTTGAGCAATTGCTTGATCAAAATCCAGCGTACCATCACCCGAGAACGAATCATCGTTCACGTTTACAATCCCCATGACCAGCGGACGCCGGGGAAACTCTATCACCCGCTCTGGCAAACACAGTCGCATGCCCTACCTCTAACTCCAATGCATGCCACAGGCAACTCGACAATTAAGAAATCAAATCACCAATCCAGCATCAGCCCGTGGGTGGCGCGATTCGACTAAGGCCTTGATGAAAGCGTCATATTGAACCAATTCCATCCGGCCATCGGTGTGTTCAACGATAGCAGTCAGGCTCTCAACCCAGTCGCCTGAGTTGAGGTAATGAATGTCACCCACCTGCTTGTCCTCGGGCGTATGAAGGTGTCCGCAAATGATGCCATCGCATTTTTTATGATGGGCTAAATTCTGAAGTAGCTCTTCGTAACGACCTACGAAGCTCACCGCAGATTTCACCTTGGCTTTCACCTGTTTACTGATCGAGTAATACTCCTTCCCTCGCCAGGCCCGCCACACATTATAAATCCGATTTACCATCAGCAGGAAATCATAGCCAACCGATCCGATAGACGCGATCCACTTGTGATTCGTGGAGACACTGTCAAATCCATCACCATGAACCACGAGGTAGCGCTTGCCCCCCTGAGTCACATGGATGTGCTCCTTGGTGAATTGAAGTCGCCCAAAGGCCAGCGGTAAAAACCGCTCAAGAATATCATCATGATTCCCGCGCAAATAGACCACTTCCATTTCATCACGCTCCATCATTTTCAACACTTTTCGAATGAATCGACTATGCCGCCCGCTCCACTTACCTCCGCGTTTGAGCGCCCAACCGTCAATAATATCACCGTTGAGAATCAACTTCTCACATCGAATATGCTTGAGAAAGTGCACCACCTCATTAGCTTTGCTATCATAGGTGCCAAGATGGATGTCTGATAGAATCAGTGTCCTGCAGAGGAGCTTTGGGCGTTTTGCAATTTTTTCAGATAGCATGATTTGATGAGCATCTTTGAAGGTGATCGATTGTAATCGAAATTCGAAATCGCGGACCACTTGATCCCAACCCACCTTGGCAGCAGATTCACGGGCGGCAAGACGGACTGGATGATCGGGACGCATGGTGATGGCCTGGGCCGCCGCGGCGAGGAAGCCAGTCACATCGGCCTTGGAGACGCTGATTCCATTCATGCCAGACCTCAGATGCTGGGAAGCGGCTGCATAGTCATAGGCCACGGTGGCCAATCCACTCGCCATGCCTTCCAAAACGACATTTCCGAATGTCTCGGTCTCGCTAGGAAACAATAAAACATCCGCTGAGGCATAATGCCGTGCCAAGTCGTCACCTAGCTGTACTCCCGTGAAGTGGACCCATGGATACTTTTCAGCCAACCTTTCACGTAGCGGACCATCACCCACCACGACGCACGGTAGCTCTGGGACCAGCAGGCGCAGATGTTCGAATGTCCGCATCGCAAGCTCGAGATTTTTCTCCGCCGCGACCCTACCTACGACCATGGCGACTGGCACATCGCTATCCGCACCCCACGTCGCCCGAAGCTGCGCACAGCGCCTCGCAGGCGTGAAGAGGTTCGCATCGACACCTCGGCCTAACAGATAGACATTTTCAAATCCTTCCGCCAATAACTGATCCACCACTTCTTGCGATGGCGCCAAGGTGCACGCTGCGCGTTGATGAAACCGCTTAAGATAGGCCATGGCCACCGGTTGCAGCGTCCCCATGCGGTATTGCTCCATGTATTGATGGAAATTGGTATGAAATCCACTCGCAACCGGGATCCCTAGCGAATTTGCTGCCTTGATGGCCGAATTACCTAACAAACTCTCGGTCGCAACATAAACCACATCGGGCCGACGATTTCGCCAGCGCTTGCGCAACTTGAAAGGCTCGGGCAATCCCACACGCACTTCCGAGTATCCAGGCAACGGCACCGCCTGCACGCGCGTCTCCCCAGCGTTGGCAAACTGACCCGTGTGTATCACATGCAACCGATGACCGAGCGCCTTCAATCCCTCGGTCAAGCGCCCTAAGGTCATGGCTACCCCATTCACATCCGGCGCGAAGGTATCGGTAACGATGTCGATTTTCATGAATGCAACGTAGGGCGCCTACCCCACCCCGAAAGGGCACCACACCTGACACCCGCCGCCTGTTTGGATTCGGTGACAATTTCGTCACCCCACCTCATTCACTCATACATCACTTGCTTCAGGTATAAGCCGTCGGCAGGGGCACACAGAGGTGATTTGCCCCTTGGCAAGTGAGGCCCCTGATCGAGCAAGCCTGCAAAATCATCCAACCGAATGCGCCCCTGAGCGGCGTGAACGGCACCGCCGGTGAGAAGCCGGACCATTTTGTAGAGAAATCCATCGCCCACATAAGTGATGCGGTAGCCATCCTCAAGGGTCTCCAACTCCGCAGAGTGAATGGTTCGATACCAATCCATCTCTGGAGTTTCATTACCCCGGTACGCGGCAAATGCATGGAAATCATGTCGGCCATGATAGAGTGACAATGCTTGGCGCAACACATCGGCATCCAGTTGGCGCGGAAGATGCCAAGCCAAACCCGCCTTCAGCGGTTGTAGCACTGGGTCGGTACAAAGCTCAAAATGGTAGATTTTCCCTGTCGCCGAGAAGCGACTGTGAAACTCAGAACAAACCTCTTCACATGCCATGATCCGAATGGTCGCAGGCAACTTGCAGTTGAGCGCCGGAACCCAATTGAAGGGATTCATGGAAAGGTCGGGCGGAGCATCAAAATGTGCAATCTGCGCCAACGCGTGCACTCCCGTGTCGGTACGCCCCGAACCATGCAAGCGCAGCGGCTGCTTCGCGACCTCTTCCATCGCGCGCTGAATGATGTCCTGCACGGTATTACCACACGCTTGAGACTGCCAACCATTGTAAGGCCGACCATCATACGCGATTGTAAGTTTAAGCCTCATGATGCTCTAACAACCCTCCATCCACAGGTTAAGAATCTCCATCGCGGCAACTTGGTCGATCACCGCCTTCTGCTGGCGGGCATTGCGTCCCGCATCCCGGAGCTTGGACGCCGCACTCGTTGTGGTGAGACTTTCATCGATGAATACGAGGGAAATATCTGGAAGCCGCACCCGGATTTTCTCCGCAAAGGCCCGAACTTTGATCGCAGAGGCACCCTCACTCCCATCTAACCGAACCGGAAGCCCCACCACGAGTGTGCGAATTTTCCGGAGTGCCGCAATCTCAGCAATCCTTTCGATCGAATCCACCTTGGCTTGGTCGATCGTCTCAACGGGGTGAGCTAAAATACCAAAATCATCGGTCGCAGCAATCCCAACCCGTGCATCACCATGGTCGATGCCGAGCGCCGGATGCGGAGAATGGTCAGTGAGCGTCTGAATAAGGAGAAGCGGAGTTTTAATTTTGAGAAAATAAAAAACCGAACAAGCAATAGAGCTCTTAAAGGAGTTCTACCGGCAGAATGTCAGAGAGTTTTTTGATCGAATCCGCCTGATGCCGATTGGCCACCAGCAGAGCGTCCGGCGTCTGCACCACGATGAGATCATCGACGCCAAGCAAGGCGATGCGCGTTCCAGGGCGGGCATTAAAGACAATGTTGTGCTCAGAATCGATTTCACTGATCGTTTCATTGGCGCGGTTGTCCGCACCAAACTTTTCGAGATACTTCGCGATCGACACCCATGAGCCCACATCGTCCCAATCGAAGGTGGCCTCGATGTTCAAGACTCGGTCGGCATGTTCCATCAGCGCGTAATCGATGGAGATCGGGGTGAGCTCGGGAAATTGAGCGGTCACCGTGGCGTCGAGATCCCTCGATTGACGAAGCTCCGAAATGAAGTCTGCGAGTTGTGGCGCATGGATCGAAAGCTGGTGGGTTACTGCGGAGACAGACCACACAAACATCCCTGCATTCCATGAGAACTGCCCCTGCGCGAGAAACTCCTCAGCAAGCTCTGCGCTTGGCTTTTCGCGGAAGCGCTTCACCTCGACCGCAGGGTGTTCGCACTCCAACCCCGGGATAGATGCGAATTCACCGCGCTCGATGTAGCCATACGATGGACAAGCCCACGTTGGGCGAATGCCGATCGTCACGAGCCCTGCGGATTTTTCGGCAGTTGCCAAGGCATCACGCATCACCGACTGATAGGCCACCGTGTCTTGGATCAATTGATCCGACGGAAGCACCATCATGACCGCTTCCGGATTGCGGGCCGCGACCAAACCAATCCCCAGCGCCACAGCGGGAGCGGTGTCGCGCTTGGCGGGCTCAGCGAAAATATTCTCTGCTGGCAACATGGTTGCAACGGCCCTCACCGAGTCGACTTGCTGCGCGTTGGTGAGAATCAAGATATTTTCAAGTGGAACCAAGCCTTCGAGGCGCCGAATCGTTTGTTCGAGCAGGGTTCCATTTCCAAATAAATCAAGCAGCTGCTTCGGGCGGGAATTCCGGCTTAGAGGCCAAAAACGCGTCCCCGATCCTCCAGCAAGGATCAGTGCATAGGTGTTTTCAAAGGTTGGCATTCGACCGCAGTCTGACGGAAAGCTCCCCATTGGAAAAGCAGGAATACTCAACATTTTCATTTTCAGGAGTTGTCGAAAGGCCGGAAAAAGGTTAGTGATGACCCATGACCGACGAGTATTCCGATACAAGCCCAGCGTGGATTGAGCATAGCGCACTCACCGCCCCCGCCCTTTTGGGTGCCGCAGCCGGGCTGTTGCTGGGTGACATGATGCACCGTGGGGCACGTCGTGGCCTCGGAATCGGCCTCGGAATCCTCGGGGTTTCCGCGTTGCTTCCATTTGTAGTAGGAGGCGTTACCGACCTCGTCACCGGACCTCGCAGCAAGGTCGGCGTGAGGCGGAAAATTCAGCGCATCCGCGATGCTGGCATCGTCGCTCCAGAGTACAACGAGGTGGAAGAAACCCTGCGCGAACAAGGTTTAATCTAATAGATTTTTCTAATCGGTCATCGCGAAAACAAGACGCGTGCCGTGACCGGGAAGTGATCTGACACCAGTGGCTTGATTTCAGAGAGGATCTCGGCCGATTCGATGGTGGCCCCACGGCTCACCAGAATGTGATCCACCTTGACGGCCCCATCGCGGTTGCCTTTCCAAAAGTGCAAGGTCCGCCGATCTTTCTCACCTGCATGCTGAATCTCATAAGCATTGACCAGCCCATTTTTCCAAACTTCCTGCGACCCAACCAATGAAGTCACTTTTCCAGTTAGATAGGTCATCGCGGGATTTGACTCAACTGAGTTGAAATCACCAACCAGTGCAACGGGCTCGTCGAGATGCTTTCGATGGTCAATCTGCATGGCGATCAATTTGGCCGCCCGCTCACGCGATTCCTGACTCCGGTGATCCCAATGGGTGTTGAATAAGTAGAAACCTCGCCCGGTGCTTCGATCGACCAATCGAACCCATGCAGCGACCCTCGGAATCTCATTTCCCCAAGTCTTGGACCCCGGTTCGGTTGGATGATCGGAGAGCCAAAAGGTTCCACCATCAGCCAGATCCCTCTGAAAACGATCGTGCTGATAGAAGATCCCAGAATACTCGCCATCCCGTCGCCCATCATCCCGACCAACGCCAAAAAACTCATAGTCGGGCAGCGATGACCACAGGTCTGCGGCTTGGCCGTGCAGCGCTTCCTGCACGCCAATGCAATCTGGCCGCTGCTGCCGAATCATCCGTACAATCCCACCGACCCGCTCGCGCCAAGCCCGTTGTCCCCAGTCTTCAGAGTTCTCATAACGCACGTTAAAACTCATCAAGCGCAAATCCAAGACGCCATCCAATCGAACCGGAACTGCTTTAGCTGGCCGAACTTCCCGAGTCCGCTGACACCCGGACATGCCGATCAACGCACCGATCAACGCACCCACCAACAACACCTGCCACCACGAAGCGCTCATGAAAACCATGAAAAGCTAGTCTCGAATCCGAGTTTGGAAAGCCATTAAAATCACAAACGGTTCAGCCACTCAACCGCTGAGTTCGCCGCGCGGGTGGCAGTGGCAAAACAGCCCTGCATCAAGTACCCGCCGGTGGGTGCCTCCCAGTCGATCATTTCGCCAGCCACAAACATGCCTGGGCACTTTTTTAACATCAACGTGAAATCGGTCTCACTCCAACACACACCGCCTGCCGACGAGATCGCCTCATCGATCGGCCTAGTCCTAGTCAAATCAATCACACAATCTTTCACCTCGCGGGCCAGCGACTCGACGTCCGAAAACTCACTCCGTCCAAGGATCGCACACGCCGCCTCGCTCAGTTTCCACCGGACTCGAGCCTCGTCGACAAACCCTCGCCGCACGGACTCCATCTTCGCAACCAATTGTGCATGACTAAAGGTCGGTTTGAAATCAACGCTCAACATCGGCTCCGACATGGATCGCAATATCGAACCTAACTGATAGATTGCCCCACCCTCGAGGCCATAACGGGTCACCATCAACTCACCGATGGCTGTCACTCCACCCGCACGAACGTGGAGATTCTTGAGCGGCTTCCCTTCAGCCTCCCGCAAGATTTCAGCCGACCACTCGCATTCCCATCCGCAATTTGCGGGTGTCAGCGGGTGCTGGGCGATCCCGAGCATGTCAAGTACTGGCGTCCATGCTCCATCGGATCCAGTCTTCGCCCACGAGGCACCGCCAAGTGCAAGGATCACCGCATCGGCTGTGACGGAAGTTCCATTAGAAAATCCGATCTGATGTGGCCGCCCTCGTTCAAGAGATATCATCCGATGTCCCATTTCAAATCGCACTCCGAGCGCACGCAAACGCTCAATCCAGCGCCGAAGTAGAGGCGCTGCTTTCAATGCCCTCGGGTAAACCCGTCCGCTGCTGGCTTGAAAAGTCTCGACCCCAAGCCCGGTCGCCCACCCTCGCAGATGTTCTGAACCGAACTCCCCCACGAGATCTCGCCAAATCCCTGCGGGCTGATCCGGACCAATGTATCGCGAAACAAAGGAATCAAATCCCTCGCCGTGTGTGAGATTTAGCCCCCCTTTTCCTGCGACAAGAAACTTCCGCCCAACCGATGGCTTGGCATCATAAAGCGTCACTTGCAAACCCGCAGACGCAGCGACTTCCGCGGCTCGGAGACCTGCTGGTCCACCGCCGACAACAGCGAGTTGAGTGTGATGAAGCAAGGGCGGCAGTCTACTTGCCAATGATTCGCCGTCAATTCCCAGATGGTCACTGAAAGAACATCCGTGTTGTGTCACTTACCGAACACCTTGTGATCCTAGCCATCCATGATGCCCGGGGAGAGCCTCCAATTGCCGATCCGCAGAATCTGGACACAGACTAAACCATCAGCGTTCTATTCACCCGAGTCAGTCGGCTGATTCGCATTCTGGCTGCCTCCTGGGGCAGATTCATTTACCTTGTCGGCTTTCTTCTTGGATTTTTCCGCGCTGCTACCAGCCGGCTCTTCAACGAAACTGGTTGGATCGGCTCCATTGGCAATCGCTTCTCTCCGCGCTTTCTTCGCCTTTTTCTTGTCTTCCTTGCCAGTCTTATCGTGCGAGCCCGAGCCATCGCCTTGATCGACGATTCCTCCAGCAGGGTTAAGACTTGATAGCACCATTGCCAATTCGGTGCGTGCTGCCACCGCCGCACCTTCTTTGCTGCCTTGGGGAACAAGCGTTTCCGCAAATGGGGCATCTTTCATGTCAAAAAGTTCACCAGCTTCGTTCAATTTCCACGATGGATTTCGGTCATACCAATGTCTCCCAAGCTCAACAAAAATCCAATTCCGCGGCCAAGTACTGCTGCGGCCGAGGAGCGGAGCGGCAAAGCTTTTTCCATCGATCACCAATCCAGCAGGTAACGTCGCGCCAGCGATTTCGGCAATCGTCGGTAGCATGTCGCTAAAATCAATGAGATTCATCGACACCTTGTCCGCGGGGATGACCCCATGCCAACTGGCGACGCATGGCACAAGCGAACCGCCTTCTAACATGGTCGACTTGTAGCCGCTGAGCTCACGACCGCGAATCGTTGACTTTGGCTGATAGGTGTGGGTGGTGCCATTGTCCCCCGCAAAGATGATGAGGGTGTTCTCCCGCAGCTTTAGGCGGTCGAGCTCCGCCATCAGCTTGCCAACCAGCTTGTCCATGTAGGCGACGTTGTCCTCGTAGAGTGTCTTGCTACCCGGGATGCTATCGGGGGTCGGAAGAATGTCCTCATGCACATGGGACATGGAATAGTAGAGGTAAAATGGCTTCGCTTGGTTGCTATTGATAAACTTGATGGCGAACTCTTGCATCTTGTCTGGCAGATATTCTTTGTCCAGAAGCGGAATCTCCTTGCCGTTGAGCGTGTATTTTTGGGCCTTCGGCTGATAATTCCAATACTGGCCGCTGCTTTGGAATCGAAGGTATTGGTCAAAGCCCCACTCGGATGGCTGCAGGGGAAGTTGGTTCCACTTGCCGCACATGGCGGTCACATAACCCGCCGATTTGAGGATTTTAGGCGTCATGGTCTCCTTTTCTGGCTTCAGCAGGGGCCCGCTATCGTTGCTGGTCATGCCAGTATGAAACGCATAACGACCCGTCATAAGCATGGCTCGCGAGGGGCCACAGAGCGGACTGGCATAGCAGCGCTCAAACCGAGTGCCAGTCTTCGCGAGGGCATCGATGTTCGGCGTCTTAAAGTTGTCGGAGCCGTAACAGCCCACATTTCCAGTCCCTAGGTCATCGGCGAGGATGAAAACAATGTTGGGTTTTCTGGGTGAGGCCGGCTCTAACGCGCTCAGCGGCAAGCACGATGAAATGAAAAAGATGGCGGCAGAAAGGTGGTAGAATGACTTCATGAACAGAACTTGAACAACCCCAAGAAATGAAAAAAGTTCCAAATGATCAAAAACCAATACCCTAAAAACGATTTTTACCTCATCGAACGCCAGCTACAGCAAGCTCAGGTGGGTTGACAGATCCCGTGGTTGCAGCCATGGTCGGCCAGCAGCCTTGCTGCTCTGCCTTTATCATGATCTTCCAAAGTCTCTGTCGCCACGCCGGTATCGGCGCGAATTCCTACGTTCTCAAAACCAAATCCGCTCGGGTCGTACTTGATGCTGGAATGCACCCGAAACACGAAGGCTCAGAAGCGGTGCCCCACTATGAGTTCCTCGAATCTGGCACGGCGGACTCGATTATCATCACCCACTCCCACCTCGATCACGTAGGCACTTTGCCGGTTTTCTTGCAGGGACAGCCACAGGCGAAGGTTTTCCTTTCTCCTGGGACCGCAGAGCTGGCATCGGCCATGCTCCACAATTCGGTAAATGTCATGCAATCGAAGCGGATCGAGCACGGGATCTCAGAATATCCACTCTTTGAACACCGCGAGCTGGACGAAATCGAGGAGAACTTCGAAACCCGCAACATCGAGCGCATGTTCGACCTCGACCCTGCCGGCTCCATGCGGGCCACCTTCCACGATGCAGGACACATTCTCGGCTCAGTCGGCGTAACCATCGAGGCGGAAGGAAAAAAGATCTTCTACACTGGCGATGTGAATTTCGAACACAGCACGCTGCAAAAAGGCGCACTTTTCCCGGAAACCACGGTCGATGCATTGATCGTCGAAACCACCCGCGGCGAACAAGCACGCGATCCAAGCTATGATCGTCAGTCGGAAGAAGACGCATTCGCCGAGGCAATCAAGGGAGTCATTGAGCGCAAAGGTTCCGTGCTGATTCCCGTGTTCGCCATGGGAAAAACCCAAGAGGTGCTCGGGATGCTTCACCGCTTCAAAAAGGAAGGGCTGATCCCGAAGCACACCCCAGTTTACATCGGCGGGCTCAGCACCAAGATGACCCAAGTTTACGACCGCTTCAGTACCACTTCACGTCGCCACTTGCCAAATTTCCGTTTCCTAAAAGACATGGAACTCGAAGCAGGCAGCAAAAAACGCAAGGGACCGATTCCATTTCACCCAGGTTGCATCTACGCACTTTCAAGCGGCATGATGTCTGAAAAAACCGTTTCTAACAGCTTTGCCCGCCAAGGAGTTTTGGAAAATGCCAAACACGGATTATTCTTCGTCGGGTATGCCGATCCAGAGACGCCGGGCGGAAAAATCCGCATGGCGAAACCAGGCGATCCGGTAGTCCTCGACCCAGCACACCCTGCGGTCCCCCTCAACTGTGAGATGCGCATCTTCGATTTCAGCGGCCACTCAACCCGAGACGCCATCGCCGATTACATCGTCAAAGTCGCTCCAAAGAAAACCTTCCTCGTCCACGGAGATGATGGTGCGGTCGAATGGTTCCGCCAAGAAATCCAACGCCGCCTCCCCAATACCGAGGTGATCGTGCCGGAACCAGGCGTCGAATACGAAATCTAATGGGCCGCCCGTGCTGGGAACGCGAGATTAAGCAACATCGTGAGAAAAAAGTTCACGATGAGAATCGCGAGCGATGAATAGACCATCGCACGCGTGGTCCCACGCCCTACGCCGACTGCCCCTTGCTCGGCCTTAAAACCTTGGTGACAAGACAAGATCACAATCAGGATTCCAAACACAACGCCTTTAATCATCGCGATCGATACGTCCGTGCAGTCGGTGTGTCGGTTCATTTGATACATCCAGTATGCACCATTGACGTTGAACGTCATCGTTCCAACAAGTAGCGAGAACCCAATGCCAAAGGCTGCAGACTCCGCAATCAACAATGGCATGGCAACCAACATGGCGAGAAATCGCGGCGTTACGAGATAGTCGATCGGGTGCACCCCCATCGACCGCAGTGCATCGATTTGCTCGGTCACCTTCATAGTCCCGATCTCCGCTGCCATCGCTGCCCCCACGCGCCCCGCCAGCATCAATGCCGTTACGGATGGCCCCAACTCCCGCAGCATCGCGATGCTCACCAATGGCCCGCCACCAGTCTCCATGTGCAGCGGCTTGAACTGAAACAATGCCTGCGCCGCCAACACGGCTCCGGTAAACGCGCCGGTCAAGATTACCACCGGTTGAGAGCGAAAACCCGTTTCAACCAGCTGCTCCAGCACGATCCGCGGCCGGATTTTCCCATTGAAAAACGAGTCAAAAACCTCCTCCACCAGCCGACCCAACTCGCCGAGGTAGACCAAGAATCCCAACATGCTGCGCCCAAGAAACAAGATCACCCTTACATCATGCCCTATAAATTCTCATTGGCAATGAAGTTGACCCGCGGGGCATCCCAACGCTAAGTGGTGCAGCAGCAACTTTCCATCGCTCACCCAAACCTTCATCATGACCGAAACTTTCGCTCTCTTCTCCAAGGCCCTACCCCAATTGGCCTTCCTCGCCGCTGTCTGCATTTACATCGGTTGGTCCATGCGCGGCCCAGGAAAA
>CAILVZ010000201.1 GCA_903837825.1 Akkermansiaceae bacterium
AACAAATCCGTTTTCAACAAGTGCATTCATTCGATTGGCTCCACAGTCAGAGTGAGAATCGGGTGGGGTGGACGATTCGCCGTGCGGACGATGCGGAAATTTTGGCCTGCGAACAGGAGCGTCGCGCCGATTTCTGGCGCAGCATCCAGAGATGAGCGCAGGAGTTTGACGGTGAAATTTCCTTCCGCCACAAATCCGCCCGCTTCGAGCGATACGGTTTCAGTTGGCTCGGAAACGAGCGCCATTATGGTGCGATCGTTGATTTCTACGGGCTTTCCGAATTCCCTGAAAACCTCGGCAGCATCATCGGCAATCTCTTCGTGAATCGACATGCCGACCACGCGGTGTCAACAGCGAGGCGATTGAAGCGGGATCGCACCACGGCCCGCCCATCGATTTTTATCAATTGGTTAGGCGGTCCACTTGGAGCACTCGACTGCCTCGATAAAATTAAAAAGCCCCGCACCGTTATAGGTTGCGGGGCTTTTTATTGCCTGTCCAACGATCAGGGTTTGACGAGTCGCTTGAGTCCGTTCGGGATGGCCACCTTGAACCCGTAGAGGCACTCCACGGTGATGAAGATGCGGTTGGAATCGGTGTGCGTGTAGCGCATGTATCCAAAGGTGAGCCCGGTTGTTGGGTCGGTGATGGCGCCTGCCTCCTCGTATTCCGCGATTGGTTCGAGGTAGCGCATTGCCACGGCGACCGCACTTGGATGGGCCGCGAAGCCCACGAGTTTCTCTGCGTTGCCTGGGATCACATTGGTCTCGTAAACATCGAAGCCTGCGAGGCGGCGGATGATGCCGTCCACCACACCGGATTGTGAAACCGGGGTTACGAAGCTCTTGGCTACGATGTCGTCGCCAAGGAGATTTGTGAAGTAGGCGCTGTCGATGATTAATGCGCGATTACCGACTGGCATGTTTGCGATCGCGCAGGCTTCTCGGACGCCGAGGACCGACTTGTAGTTGAATGCGGTGGCGGCGAGAGCGGGAATGGCGGGAGCGCCGAAGTTTGCCGCAGTGATCTCGGTGAAGATGTCAGTGAGGACGTCCTGGGCGAGTTGCTTGACGGCGCTCTGGAGGAGCGTCTCAAGAACATTGAGGGAGGTTTCGGCGTTCTCACGGGCGGTGACGTGGATTGTTTTGAACTTGTGACGGTTCAGTTGGACTGGAGCTACGGTCACAGTTGAGTCCACATTCGTGGTGTAGCTGCCGGCGAAATCGACGGACGGCGCAGGAGCCCCGACGATCGGAACTCGGACTGTATCGAGACGGTCGGCTGGTTCCGGCGAAAAGTTTGTCGAGAATGCGCGAATTGGCAGGAGTGTGGAGCTGAATGGTTGAAGCGCGGATTGCGCGACCTTGATGTCTTTGACGTTGGTAAGTGTGTTTGGCATGAGCAGAGTGGATTAGAGGTTTTTTGATTGTGAGAGGATGAGCGCCTGCTCGCTTGGCGAGAGGTTTTGCCAGAAGATCGTTTGCTCGGACGGAGTGCGCACTGAGCGAAATTGCTCAAGAAGTCGCGCGCTGCGGTCTTCTCCAGCAGCGGTCACATTGACTGGAGCATGAGTGCCAGTTTGGCTGATGATGAGCGCGGCACGGATTGATGCGCGCTTTTCAATATCGCGCTCTTCGGCTTCCAGAGCCTTGTTGCGTGATTCCAATTTGTTGAGGCGTGTATTGGCTGCCTCGAGTTGTGAGGTAAGCGAGACGACGCTCTGCTTGGCGTTTGCCAGGTCCGCGATGGTTTTGGTGTGGGTATCTGATTCGATGCCGTGCTCAGTCTTGAGGAGATCGACATTCGATTGGAGTTCTATGATCCGCGAGTTGGCTTCGGTGAGGAGGGACTCGCGTGCAGAGGCATCGGCTTCAAGCCTTGCGATCGAGTCGCGTGCCTCGGTGAGTTCGGTGGATGTGGGTTGATCGGTCATCGTCGGGGATTTCGTGTCAACTTGAGGGATATCGAATGAGGCGGCTTCCAGTGCGTTCATTGGGACATGAAGCGAGCGGAGACGATCAATGGCGTCGGCGCGGCTTGCCACAACGCCCGCAAGGTTGAAGCGCATGGCTCGACGGCCAGAGAATGTCTGGCCCTGCATTGCCTCGTCGGGAATTTTGCGTCCGCGGGCGAGCACGGCCATGTGGAATTCGGCAGCGGTTTCCTCCACCTCGGCG
>CAILVZ010000202.1 GCA_903837825.1 Akkermansiaceae bacterium
AAGGCAAGTACAAGGGAGGGCAACCGAAATTAAAAAATTTAGAAAAAAATTCAGCCAGGGCCAACCGAAGGGAGCTGACTGGCGCTTGCATGCATTTCGGGGTATTTAGGACATGCTGAACACGCCTGTGGTGTTTTTATTTCAATCGGAAGAGTGGAAGTGGGTGAAAATATATGTCGAAAACACCACACCATAGACTTGCCATAGAAGTTCTATGGCAAAATCGCATTTTTTGCATGTAAGTACACAGACTGGGCCACGCAGAGGGGCTTGCCTTATGCCGCTTGTGTTTCTGAGTTATATTTGCCCTCTGAACGCACCAGCGGGCTTAGTTTCTTCTTTAAAGCGCACTTTTTACTTACTCAGGCGAAGTACAAAGTCCTGTGCTCACAAGGCGCTTCTTGGCTTTTTTTCTTTTTGAAACCGAGATATGGAAATGCGCGATCTGGGTTATAAACACTGACAGCACGGGAGGGCCCAAGAGCGCTATGAGGCCACGAGTCTTGCGTACTTGGCCCCACACGCCCTTATGCTTTTGAGTTTGCTTCTCAGCCACTAGAGCATTTTCAGTGACCTAAGCCCCTTGCCCTATGCATCGGCCATAACAGCGACCTCCACGCCATGAACGGCCTCATCACCGGGCTCAGCGCCGTCGTTTCCCCCACCGACATGCGCGGCAGCAACTTGGATGTCTTCTTGGGCGGCTTGAACGACCTGCGCCCCTCCCACGCGCTCTTCTTCTTCAAAAAGCTCGTCGTCATCTGTCCCCATGTCTTTGATGTCGAGGCAAGATTCCTCGGAGCTGGTCCAGCTACCAACATTCATCAATCCACTTCCGAGTGTCCCGCTTAAACCCACAAGCGGCGTGAATTTAAGATCCTTATCAACCCAGCTCTGCATTTCAGTCAAGGCATTTTGCCAACAGCCCCAAACGTTGCAAGGCAGAAACGTGCGCCTACCAACAGTCCCCCCGTACCACCCGACTCGCAAGTGCTGCTTCGTTGTGGCCAAGTCACGCTTCCTGAAATACAGACACCCAGCCCTCTGCTTGCCGACTCCCCACACTAACTCAATGGGCTGATACTTTGGGCAGTATGGAGGAGTCCAGATAATTTTCCACCCTCGGGCCCTAAACGCCTCCTCAACTTTCGAATTCAATACCTGAGGTGCGTTGGCACGATACCAGCGCGTCGCGGCGATCGCGAGCTCCTTCGAAGATGGCCCGAGAGGAAATCGACCGTACACGGTTCCGGCCTCGCCAGTCGCCGGGGCTTTGGAGCCCTGGGCAGCTCGCCCATCCAGGAAGGAAGCCCATTCCGCAGGCTCAGCCACGGGGACTGAAAATGCGCGCTCGACTTCCCCCTCGCGCTTGACTATTATCTCGGTGCAGCCGACCATCCGCAAGACCCGCGCGTTGAGGCCCTTGGTCGAGGTGAGCGGGGTCTTTCCTTTCGGGTAGAACCCCGGGTTGATCTGGTGGTGGTAAGCCGCGTTGTCCATGACGAGGATCATCTTCTTGTCTGGAAAAAGCTTTTCGAAAGCGGGGACGAGGCGGTTCTCAAGCCACTTCTCAAAGCCATCGCCGTCCATGTTCTTGTGGTAATCTTCGACCTTGGCGTTGGCCTCCCAAATCCACTCGGCAGTTGGTCTTGGGTCTTTGTCAAGTGCACGCGCCGTTTTACCGAGCGAGTTCTCTTCGATGGGGAATCCAGATTCGTCGCGATCAACAACAAAGTCGGCCATGGTTATGGCGTTGAGAATGACAAGGCGCTTGCCCTTGGCAGACTTCGAGACGTAGCCACTGTCATCGAGCCACGAGGTAAGGGGGGCGTGAGTCGAGTGGATGTAGGTCTCGTCCGTGAACACGATGACGAACTCGCCGCGAATCTCGAGCTTTCCCTCAAGGTACTCCGCATCTTGCATCCGCAGCGCCCGGTCCATCTCGATCATGAACTTGCGGATCCGAAGGTGGCGCTTGACTGGATCAGAAAACGCCGGCTTCTTTTTAGCGAAGCCGTAGCGAAACTTCAGCCGATGAAGAAGGAGATAACGGAGCGAAGAGCGCGGAACTTTAACACGCAACTCTGGAGGGAGAGCAGGCGACTCGGGTTCTTCTTCATCTGGGCCATACTCCATGTACTTCTCGATTTCATCCAGCGTGACCTATGGGGAAAATATAAAAAAGTGAGAGGGCGAGAGGAGGGACAGAGAAAAGTGGGGAGTCCAGTATCTTACCTTGCCCTTGCCCTTTGCCGAGTTTCGGTACTCCACAAACAGCTTGATTGCTGCGGACTGATCCTCGCCGATCTTATACAGCTTTGCCCGATCGACCTTATCCGACCCGCTTCCACGCTTGGAGTTGTCGGTGACATCAAAGCTCTCACCTGCACTTTCGATAAATGACCAGAAAAGATCGCAGATCCTTTTGTAGGAGCTGGAAGTTAGTTCTGCCGCCCGCTTAAGAACCTGGTGAAGGCCCTTCACAGTTCGGCTTTTCCCGTCTATTTCCAGCTTCGCCTCGTCCACAAGCCTCAGAGTCACGATAAGAGCCATGCGCGCCATGCCGACGTCCATCGACTCCCCCGAAGTTAAAGCAAGCGCAGCGACCAACTTAGCGTTACGCTTCAATTTCTCGGCCTTTTCAGACGCTTCGATTCTCTGCGTTTGGGATTTACTTACTTGCTTACCATTCGGCTTGAGAGGCCGGCCTTTTTTAGCCGGATACGAGACCTTGGAGTGATCGCCTTTGTAAGCATCATTTCGCCTATTTTTAGCCATGGCGATACTGAAATGTAAAAATGGCAATATCGTGTCAGAAATTGTTTCAAAAAAGAAAACAAGACCGGAGAACTCTGGTGATAGGGTATAAGGACGAATGAAAATCGACAACTCGACAGGCCATTGAGCAGATCTGGAGATTATAGACCCCCCGTTTCGGGTTGCTTTATTAAAGTAGTATTAGTGAGGGCTTTGAATTGAGATAATTTTTGATGTAAAATGTTTCAGAGAGTGCGGATTTTTGTAGTGGAAATGATGGACCAAGCACTAACCTTCCAAGGTCTCGTATCTTATTTTTTTGTTGTGTGCATTCTTCATCATCAATTCTTCGTCTCTTCAAGGACGTTGTCACCAAAAAATATTGGCGTTGTTTTTTTTTTTTTTCAAGAAAGTTCTAATAACTTTCTTCACTCTGCCTTGTACCTCCCTGATGCTCTCGGTCTGTAGAAGTCTGCCTAGTGCTAGTGCTGGTTGTGCGTTGTGCGTTGTGCGTGCCCACCAAGCCACGCCAACAAGAGGCCAGTAACCA
>CAILVZ010000203.1 GCA_903837825.1 Akkermansiaceae bacterium
CAAAAGCAAGGGCAAACAAATTTGTAGTAAGTTTTGAGCAAATTGTTGCGCCTGGTTTTCTGGGAAATAAAACTTTAGAAAACTATCCTTTGGCAGAATTGCGTAAGCGCATGCGACCCAGCCATTCTCATAAACTCCGCGATTGCCAATCATCTCAAAGTACTGAGTCGTATGATGGGTTGCGACCTTCGCATCATCAAAGCTATAGATCAGGCTCGTTCCTTCGATTGGAGACTGCTTGACTCCGTTGATGATTTCCGGAGAAGCTACCCCAGCGGCTTCCAAGATAGTAGGGGCGATGTCGATCACCGAACAAAATTGAGAGCGAACCTCTCCGACTGCCTTAATCCGTTTCGGCCAAGAAACCACCATCCCGTTTCGAGTGCCCCCGAAATGAGATGCAACCTGCTTGGTCCATTGAAATGGTGCGCACATGGCGTGAGCCCAGCCGACGGGATAATGGTTGTAGGTTAATGGCCCCCCAAGATCATCCATGATCGATAACAAATACTCCTCGCTTTCCTTCACACCATTGCCTGCGACCCCTATCTCATTTGATAGGCCCTGCAATGTACCTTCTGCGCTGGCACCATTATCGCCCTGAATGTAAACGATCATCGTGTTGTCCAACTCACCCGCATCGGCGACCGACTGGATCACCCTTCCGATGTTGTAGTCAACGTAGGCAAGGCAGGCCGCGTAGACCTCCATCATGTGAGCATATAGTTTCTTTTGATTTGCGGTGAGTGAGTCCCATGCCGGAATCTCCCTGGGCCGCGTGGTGAGTTTTGTTCCCTGCGGAACCACACCCATTGCAAGCTGGCGCGCAAGCGTCTCCTCGCGAACCTTGTCCCATCCTTGGTCGAACTTGCCTTTGAATTTTGCAATCCACTCTTTTGGAGCGTGGTGTGGAGCATGGCAAAGACCTGGCGTGTAATACGCAAGGAATGGCTTATCTGGCGCAAGCGAATGTTGCTCATGGATCCACGAAATTGCGTGGTCCGCCATGTCAGCATCAAAGTGATAGTTTGGATCATTTGGTGCCTCAACAGGCTTCGTGCCATCGTAAATGGCTGGATGCCATTGATCGGTATCACCACCGATAAATCCATAGAAGTGCTCGAATCCAAGACTGGTTGGCCAAAGGTCAAATGGCCCAGCTTGGCTGGATTGCCAATCCGGGATGTTGTGATTTTTTCCAAACCATGAGGTATTGTATCCGCTTTGACGCAACACCTCCCCGATGGTTCCACAGCTTTTTGACATCAGCGAGTTATAGCCAGGATAACCGGTCGCCATCTCGGTAATGACCCCTGTGTTAGCGCTGTGGTGGTTTCGGCCAGTGATTAACGCTGCACGAGTTGGTGAGCAAAGTCCCGTGGTGTGGAACTGATTGTAGGTGAGCCCAGCCTTCGCCAGCCTGTCATAGGTAGGAGTGGGTATCGGCCCACCAAACGTCGATGATGCGCCCCAGCCGACATCATCCGTCATGATGAGAATGACATTCGGCGCGCCCTTTGGCGCAGTCACCTGCTGTGGAAAGTCGGGCGTGGATTCCTTTGCGGTTCGACCAATCACGCCTTGAAACGCTCTTTCGGGCGTGGGCAATGCATTTTGAGCCGAAGACAAACTTATGATGCTCCCTGAAAATATCAGCAAGTAACTCAATTGAAATTTTCGTATTTTCATCCGTAAATTTGGTTTAATATTCAAATCACTTTGAGACGTTTTATTTTTAAAGTTTAATTCTTTGGATAGATGCGAGTGACCTTTGATCCTTGCAGGCTAATTCCTCCCATGAGTCCACGCTGATTGAAAAAATAGGCATAAACCCCCTTATGCGCAGTGGTGGTACTCAAATTCGCAGCCATTCCTTGATCAACCACGACGATGTTCGGGTCACTGCCTAGCTCCCATCCATCCGCATGATCGAGTGCATTAATCGCAGATTGATCCATCAGGAAGAGAGCATAACCGTATTTTTGAACTCCAGCTTGGAACCCATAAGACACCCCGGTGGTTTCATAATAGTTTTTGATCGTCCCGTCGTTACGGATTAGGACCCCAGTACCACCCATGCCCCCGAACATTAATCCACCCTTAATAATGGTAGGAAAAACAAGAACCCCCTTCGCTTTGGCGCCTAGACGGCGCGCTTTGGGATTCATCTCATAGAGATCGTTTAGTGCCATTTGCGAGTCAGCGGCGATCTGTTTTTTACTCGAGCTTGGCGTGTTGATGCGTGTTCCACGGTCCGCGCTTGCGCAACTTCCTATAATTAGCGGCGCAACAATGGTGAATGATGCGAGGCCAATTGCGGTGATGGTATTCTTAATTTGGATCGATTTCATTTTAGGTATCAGTTCGGTGTTCGTAGAGATCGGCCGCAGCGCGCGGTATTTTCTACCGCTGTCACAACTTTTCAGATATCGATCTCGAGAGGTGATCCCAAAAAAGTGAGTAATGCGGTTTTCCAACTTACGGTATCTTCTTCCATCGATCAAATTGATGTGCTATCCACATAGCGAAAATCATGAACTCTCTTCATCAGTCATCGATTGGTTCATTTTCGCGGGGATTACACTTTGATGAACGATCGGATGATCCATATCAGATGAACCAACATGCTCCCTATTGGGAAATGGATCAGGATCTCCTTGAGCCTGGACCCTTTTGCGGTCGAGTGAGGGGAATCCATACGCAAGCGATGCAACTGACATTATTTGAGCGTTCTAGCAGCACTCGAGTTGCAGCATCTGGCCCAAAGAACTGCTTTCTTCTAGGTTTTTCCGTAGAATCCGACATTCGAACCTACTATCAGGGCTCTCAACTACGGGTTGGACAAATCTTGATCACCGATCCTCATGATTGTGTCGAGACATTCCACCTTGGCAGATCACAGATCTTTACCATAGCCATTCATGACACTCTTGCTCAGTCCATTGCACACGCACATGGATATGATTCTTTTCGATGCTTCGTCCCGCGAGATCATCTGCTACTTCAATCGGTCGACCGCATGAACTTGATGAAGCAAATCATCATTGCACACATGACAGATCACCTTGAACGACACGCGCCAGACAATTCCAATGCAACATCGGCTTTTTTAGAATACGATATCATGGAGTCGTTTTTTGGGGGCTCCACTTGCAGTCCAGTTAAAGGCAACTCTCGCAGACATGCCCGAATCGCCGAGGAATATTTAAAACATCACCAGCGTGAGCCACTTGATTTGATTCGGATTTGTAACGAAGTGGGCGTGCCCGCTCGGTGCCTTCAAATCAGCTTCCACAAATCCTTCGGCATCTCGATGAGGGCCTATGCCCACGCATTGCGCTTCAATGGAGCACGCCGCGATCTCATTGCTGCCTGCCCTGAAGGACAAAGTGTTAAGGCCATCGCACTCCACTGGGGATTCTCTCACATGGGCCGATTTTCCATCAATTATCGTCGTTGGTTCGGCGAATGTCCGATCCAGACGCTCAATCACCCCTGCAGCGCGAGAATCGGGTAAAATCTGAGGCGAATTCGGTTTCGTTGCTTGCTTTGAAATTGCTCGGCATGTTTCCTGCTGAGGGGGGTACGCTCCCTGCTGATCCAATCCTTTCCATCATGTCACGTAAGACCAAAATCATCATCACCCTAGGGCCCGCAACTGAATCCGAGGAAATGATCGGAAGACTGATTGACGCGGGAACGAACGTCTTCCGATTAAACATGAGCCACGCCAAGCACGAGTGGGCTGCTGAGATGACCAAGCGGGTCCGTCGCCAGTCTGATGCACGTGATGCGCACATCGCGGTCTTATTTGACCTCACGGGCCCCTCCATCCGGACTGGCGACTTGGAGAAACCCTACAATTTAGTCGAAGGAGATATCGTCGAGTTTCGGAAGGAAGGTTCTGATCCGACCGTTCCGCTTTCAACCACGGTAAACTACGACGGACTCATGGGAGACGTCACCGCTGGAAACACCTTGGTGGTCGATAATGGCGCCATGCTCATGCGCATTGACGTGGTGGAGTCCGACCGCATCCTTTGCTGCGTGAGGACGCCTGGCAGCATGGGCTCACGCCGCCATATCAATCTTCCAGGGGTACGCCTCAACCTGCCTGCCCTAACTGATAAGGATCACAAAGACCTTTCACTCGCGGTTGAATGCCGAGCTGATTACATCGCAGGTTCGTTTGTCCGTGATTCCGCGCACGTCCGCGAGCTACGCGAAGCCATGCAGCAGCTCGAAGGTGAGGCCCAAATCGTTGCGAAGGTCGAAGATCAGGAAGCCATTCGTAACATCGACGCCATCATCCACGAGGCCGATGTCATCATGGTTGCCCGTGGCGACCTTGGAACTGAAGTTGAATTTGAGGAGCTCCCCATCCTGCAGCGCCGCATTGTAAAGCGCTGCCATGAACTGGGAACCCGCGTCATTGTCGCCACTCAGTTGTTAGAGTCAATGATCACGAACCCCACCCCCACCCGTGCTGAGGTAACGGATGTGATGAATGCCGCTTACGAGGAGGCTGACTGCTTGATGCTTTCTGGCGAAACATCGGTGGGGCGTTACCCCGAGCGTTGCGTCGAGGCGTTGGTCCGGATTGCATCGCGCATCGAGCGCTCGGGTGGCCACGGCTTTGGTCAAAACGCGCTGCTCCGTGACGAGCGCCAGAAGACGGCTAGAGCCGCCGTCACGCTCGCAGATTCACTCCCAGATGCGAGATTAGTCGTGCTGACCCGTCGTGGGGTTCTTGCGAACCATGTGGCCATGCTCCGGCCAAGGACCTCAGGATTCTACGCATTCACCCCCACCGAAAAAGTTTGCTGCAAGCTCTCACTCACTCGTAGCGTGCGTGCATTCAAGTTGCCATTCGCCACGAACATCGAGGAAACCATCCAGCGCGTGAGCGAATTGCTGATGAAGGAAAACCTCGTCCGCCAAGGCACCCCACTGGTGATCGTTTCGGACATCCTATCAGACCACTTCGCCGCCAATTCGATCTTGCTTCACCACGCGTGATCAAGTGCCACTGGATTCACGCCCGCACTCGGGCGAAATTCACAGTGCCCTTCAGTGATTAAGCTCCTACGGGGTGCCAGGTTGTCTTGAGTTCGAGATGATCCCGAATCTCGTAGAGTCCTTGCGTATTTTCAGAAAACCAATCCGTCGGCTCTTCCGCCGCGATCAATTTGAGGCGCTTGACGCTATCGGCTCCCCCCACCTGAAGCGCCTGACGCTCAGCGAGGTTGGCAACCGCCGCGACTCCGCGTAAATGTGCATGACTCGCGAACGTCGGGATCAATTCATCGCGCTGCCCCGTGAGCAGGTTCACCACACCGCCTGGTAGGTCGCTGGTCGCCAACATCTCACCTAACAGAATCGCTGGATACGGTTGTTGGTTCGAAGCCAGGGCCACCACCGAATTGCCTCCCGTAATGGCAGGCATCACCAGCGAAAGCAGTCCTAACAAAGGCAACTCGTCAGGCGCAATGATGCCAATGATTCCCATCGGTTCAGTGATGGTAAAATTGAAATGGGCCGATGCAACAGGGTTCACGCTGCCGAGTATCGCCTGGAATTTATCGGTCCATCCGGCATAGTGGACGATGCGGTCGACACTCGCAGCCACCTCGCGGGTGGCTTTGGCACGAGATCCTCCGCCGATGAGAATCGCCTCGGTCATTTCGGGAGACCTAGCCTCTAACATCTCGGCGAGCCGATAGAGAATCTGTCCTCGGTTGTAGGCACTTCTCCCCGCCCAGTTTGGTCCAGCCTTCGCGGCGGCTTCCACCGCATTCCGCAGATCTTTGCGGGTGCAAAGCGGGATATTCGCAAAAAATGTGCCATTCAGATCGCAAAGCGGAACCACCCGCCCGCTTTCAGAGCGGATGAAACTGCCTCCCACGTAGCACTTGGGGGTTTTGGTGATATGGAGTCGCATGATGAGCGTCGTTTTCGTTGTTAGAATGTGGGCTTAAGCTTTGCGTAATCTAGCAGGCCTTGTTTGCCGCCCTCTCTTCCGAATCCTGATTCCTTGTAGCCACCGAATGGCGATGAGGGATCGAACTTATTGTAGGAGTTCGCCCAAACAACGCCCGCCTTGAGTTCGTTAGACATTTTTAAAATGAGCGATCCCTTATCCGTCCAAACTCCAGCACTAAGCCCGTAGCGCGTGTTATTCGCCTTTTCGATCGCCTCCTCCGGAGTTCGGAAGGTGAGGATGGAAAGCACGGGGCCAAAAATCTCATCGCGGGCGATGCGATGGCTTTGCGAAACCTTGGAAAACAAGGTCGGTGGGAAATAAAACCCCTTGCGCGGAAGATCACAGACAGGCTGATAGAGTTCAGCACCCTCAGCCACACCACTTGCGACCAGTTCTTGGATCCGATCGAGCTGTGCCTGTGAATTGATCGCGCCGACGTCGGTATTCTTGTCGAGAGGGTCGCCGGTGCGCAATGACTTCATCCGGATCTTCAGCTTGGAAAGCACCTGATTGGCAATGGACTCCTGAACGAGCAGGCGCGATCCCGCACAGCAAACATGTCCTTGATTGAAGAAAATCCCGTTGATGATTCCTTCAACCGCTTGATCGATGGGCGCATCTTCAAAGACGATGTTTGCGGCTTTTCCACCCAGCTCGAGCGTCAAGCGTTTGCCTGTTCCGGCAAGTGCACGCTGGATCGATTTCCCCACTGCGGTGGATCCCGTGAAGGCAATTTTCGCGGCGAGTGGGTGATTGACCACAGCGGCCCCAGTGTCTCCCGCGCCGGTGACGATGTTGACCACTCCGGGCGGCAATCCGGCATCTTGAAGGATCGACGCAAACTTGAGGGCGGTGATCGAGGTGGTTTCCGCAGGCTTGATCACTACGGTGTTTCCCGTAGCAAGCGCGGGCGCAAGCTTCCATGCCAACATCAGCAATGGAAAATTCCACGGAATCACCTGCCCCACCACCCCCAATGGCTCAAGCACTCGACCGGGCGTCACGTAATTCAACTTATCCGCCCATCCTGCATGATAGAAAAAATGTGCTGCCGCCATCGGCAAATCGAAGTCGCGCGACTCCTTGATCGGCTTGCCACCATCGAGGGTCTCGGCCACCGCAAACTCGCGCGCACGATCTTGCAGAAGTCTTGCGATGCGAAAGAGATACTTCGCGCGCTCGGAGCCGGGCAGCTTGCTCCACGCAGGGAATGCCTTGGCCGCAGCCTCATAGGCCGCATCGACATCCGCCGCACCGGCGAGCGCGATTTCCGAAAGCTTTTCTTCGTTGCGCGGGCTGATCGAATCGAAGGTTTTCCGAGTCTTTGGTGCCACCCATTTTCCACCAATGAACAATCCGTAGCGCGCATCAATGAATGCTGGGGAGGATTCGGGGGCGGCATCATATTCCCAAAGATTGCCAAAAAGCAATTCACGGGCAACGGGGCGGGCAGTGCGTTTGGGAGAAGGCATGAGTCTGTTAGATCGTTGATCGCGGGCTAATAGGCGGTGGCAGATTCGCTGAAAGTATAGGGGGCTTGGTAGACCCCCGTTTTCTCTTTTACCAATTGTCGAACCAGGTCGTTCAGAAGGGCAGACGCGCCGAAGCGGTAGCGGGCGTTATTCAACCATGCGTCCCCCAGCGTTTCTTTCACCGCCACGAGGAAATGGAGCGCCTGTTTTGCGGTGCGGATGCCACCTGCGGGTTTCATGGCGATCTCAACTCCGGTGGCGAGGAAATGATCGCGAATGGCCTCGAGCATGACTTGGTTGTTGCCGAGCGTCGCATTGGCAGACGTCTTGCCGGTGGAAGTCTTGATGAAATCGCCAGGGCGCAGAACACGCATCGCGAGAAATGACGCCGCCCGAATGTTGTCGTAGGTTTCCAACTCGCTGGTTTCCAAGATCACCTTGAGGGTCGCCTCTCCACAGGCTCCTAGGACGGCAGAAATTTCATCCTGCACCCGAGCAATCTCGCCCGCGAGGAACGCACCACGGTTGATCACCATGTCGATTTCATCAGCACCATCCGAAACCGCCGCACGCACCTCAGCGAGCCGGATTTTTAGCGGTGACTGGCCTGAGGGAAAGGCGGTAGCGACCGATGCGATTTTCACGGGTGTACCCTTCACGAGTTTGGCGGCGTGTTTCACCATCGCCGGGTAAACACAAACGGCAGCGGTCGAAGGAATGTCGGAGTCGTCATGTGGCCTAAGGGCCTTCTGACAAAGAGAAGCCACCTTGCCAGGGGTGTCCTTGCCCTCGAGCGTCGTCAAGTCGACCATCGTGGTCGCCAACTTCAAACCGAAAACCTTGGCATGTTTCTTGATGCTACGGGTCGCGTATTTTGCCACACGCTCATCGATGCCGACTTGGTCGACGCGACCCATCTCCTCGATCAGGCTCCTTAATCCTTGGGAATTCCGCATGGCCATCACACGGAGGCTCACGGGAAACCCTGCATCTGCCAAGTTTCAAGTTCAGCAAAAGATGAAATTCCCTTGGAAAATCCTCGTTCAGGCCCTATAAATCCATGGTAGATCCACCCCAAAATCCATTATGTTCAAAGAATTCAAGGAATTCGCCCTCAAGGGCAACCTCATCGACATGGCCGTGGCCTTCGTCATGGGAGCTGCATTTACCAAGCTCTCCACGGCCTTCATCGAGGATCTCATCATGCCCTTGATCGGGCGAGTCTCCGGCGGCATCGACTACTCGAACAAGTTCATCGCACTGTCGAGCAATGTCACAGCGACCAGCCTCATCGACGCAAAAAAACAGGGAGCCGTGCTCGCCTACGGGAATTTTATCACCATCGGCATCAATTTCATCATCGTCGCCTTTGTGATGTTCCTCGTGGTCAAGGGCATCAACAACGCCAAACGCCTCACCGCCAAAATGGCCGAGGAGAAGACCACAGATCCGAGTACCGAGGAAAAACTCCTCATGGAGATCCGCGATTTACTCAAAAATCGCTGACAGAACCACAGGAATCCCCCAACGAGCGACATTTCACCTCGCCAGCAGGTGCCAATCGCATTAAAATCCCTACAGAAAATAGGAGCTCGCCAAAACAAAAGTTGGCACGCCAATTGCTTATCCTCTCACTGCTTACTCTAAATACAAATCCGCCCAACTATGAAAAAAATCGAAGCGATCATCAAACCATTCAAGCTTGAAGAAGTGAAAGAAGCCCTCGCTGAGGTGGGTGTGCAAGGAATGACAGTCACCGAAGTCAAAGGATTCGGACGCCAGAAAGGCCACACCGAGATCTACCGTGGCTCCGAGTACACCGTAGATTTCTTACCCAAGGTCAAAATTGAAATCGTCGTGGACGACGCTCAAGCCGATGGCGTCGCATCGGCAATCGTCAAGAGCGCCAACACCGGTAAAATCGGCGACGGTAAAGTCTTCATTTCCACCGTTGAAGAAGCCATCCGGATCCGCACGGGCGAAACAGGCTCATCGGCGGTTGCCGTGAACTGATTTGCCTCACACGCATTTACGATCCAACCAATGGCTCTCTCACGAGGCCATTGGTTTTTTTATTTTTCTGAATTGAGCGCCGCGCCACACGGCGACCTCTTCGCGGTGCTCTGTCTCTAACGAATGGCACCCTTCCAGTCCCGTAGGGCCGCGCCGATGAAAGATGAAGAATCGGTAGGGGTGAGCGATTCCTCGGAAAAATCGCGCTGATTCATCGCGATTTCCGCGGCTCGACCACACACCCAGGCGGCGAGTGCTGCTGCCTCAATGGTAGAACCTCCGCTCGCGAGAAATGCGCCGATCACTCCAGCGAGAAGATCACCCTGACCGCCGGTAGCCATTGCGGGCGTTCCCGTGGGGTTACTCCACAGCGGTTGCCCATGGCGCGTTACGATCGATCGACACCCTTTCAACAAGAGCGTGGCAGGCGTCCGCTCAACCAAGCGGCGCGCGGCTTCTTCTCGCGGGAGATCGATGAGGTCTGGCGTCAGCCTCGCGAACTCGCCCGGATGCGGGGTGAGCACGTGGTTTGCAGAAAAAATCCCGATCCCTAACGCCGATCTAGCAACCACATTGAGAGCATCCGCATCGACCACCATCGGGCATGCCGTTTGTCCGATCAGCTCCAAAAGTTCGCTCGTCCAAACCGAATCCAACTCCCCTAACCCACAACCCACCACCAACGCGTCACAAGGAAGACTCAATACTTCAAGCGGATGATCCACCCCTCGCACGATTGCCTCTGCCGGAGATTTCGCAGCGACCAAATGCTGAACCGCTTTTGGGACCCACAAGGTTACCAGCCCTGCCCCTCCACAGATGGCACCTTTAGCCGCGAGCACTGCAGCACCCGTGTAGCACTCGGATCCAGCCAAGATCGACACACGTCCAGCCATACCCTTGTGGAAATCAAACACCCGAGGCCCCCTTCCTAAGGTGAAGCCCCTCGGAGTAATTAACTCATATTTGCCGTGGTTTGATGATGTCAAAAGATCCACCTCGACGAGCACCAACGCTCCTGTCACCGACGCAGCATGGCCAAAGAGAAGTCCAACTTTGGCATTTCCAATCATGAAGGTGGCGTCCGCGACGACAGCACCCGGTGCCGCAATGCCTGAGTCGGGATCAACGCCAGAGGGCACATCCACCGCCGCCACCCGAGCACCCGCGTACTGCCTCAACCATTCCATCTCCGCTGCAAGCTTAGCAAGCGGCTCTCTCAAAGGTCCATCACCCCGAAGCCCAACCAATCCATCTAACAAAATCAACGGACCATCAATTTCTAACGGACATGGCGCGTCGCACAAGCAAGCGAGCTCACCCATCTCAGCCATCTCAGCCATCTTTTTTGCAGTCAACGGGGCGAGCTCATGAGAGGGAAAGGCATTTCTAACAGAAATTTTCCAACCAAACCGATCGAGAAGCACTCTGAGCGCAACCAAGGTATCCCCCGCATTGTGTCCCTTACCAAGGTAACCGATGGCAGTTCCTGGATGTGGAAAATGACGACCGATCGCCACGCCCAATGCCTTCCCTGCGGCATCGAGCAGCTTCTCTTCCGAATGGCCGGCCTGAATCACTGCCAACTCAAGCGACCGCATCTCCGCACCCGTCACTGCAGCCATCCTCGGATGCTACCCGATCTCGACTCAATTGCCATCCGCAATCAATAGCCCCTGCGATAACGCTGGATCCCCGCCACCACTCCATCTGCAATCAGTTCACGAAACCATGCAGACTTCATGCGATCGCGCTCGGGTGCATTGCTTACAAAGCCACCCTCGACAAGAATCGCTGGAAGTGTCGAATTCCGAATCACGTAAAATCGAGCGTATTTCGCCTTACGATCGACGCTGTGGGTCCGGCCGATCAAGCTATCTTGGACCAGTTCCGCAAGTTTCTTACCCTCTGACCCATAATAGAATGTCTCCAATCCACTCACGTCTTGCTTCGGAGTGTAGTTGTAGTGCAGGCTCACAAAGATCGCATTGTTGTAGCGATTTCCCATCGAAACCCGCTGAGGCAGCGAAATAAAATAGTCACTCCGCCGCGTCATGACCGTTTGATAACCGAGGCTCTTGAGCTTCATTTCAAGCCGGGCCGCAGTGTCGAGAGCGAGATGCTTCTCATAAACCCTTCCCCACTGGCCGCCATTGTCCTGCCCACCGTGCCCCGCATCAATCACCACCGTCCGAAAATTCGCCGCCTCCGCCAGACCGCCGAACAGGCAGATCAAAGGCAAAATGAATAGCGGAATGAATGGCTTCATGAAAACGTAACTTCTGAGAACAACTTGGATCTAGCAATTATTTAAGTTTTGTAAAGTAAATTTCCCGCCCGAAATCACCAACCATTTACCTCGTAATATCAGTAGGTCATGGATGGTCGGTCCGATGCCTTGCGGATCTTCGCTTTGGCTTCGGCCGCCGCTTTTGGATCATAAGGGATGCTGTTCGTAACGCTCACGGTTCCGTCACCGAACGTCATGAGCTGCGGATCGCCCTCTGGGCCCCGCTGATGCAGCTGGCGGTCGGCAAGTTTACCATCCGTATCAATCTGGCAATGCACCCACATCGATGGTGTGGCAAGGAACATGATGTGCAAACGCTGCGCACGATCGACCGTCACAATCGGCTTCCGCAGCATCAAAACATCACCTAACAAGAAAGTGCGAATCATCTGACCCGTGCGACAATCCATGATCTGTGCATAGATTTGAGTCTTGTTCTCGCCGCCGAAACTCAAAATTCGAAACTCACGACTCTCGCCCGGACGACTCGGAATTCCAACTTTTTGCGCCCAGTATAGAAGGCCAGGACTTTGGCTAAACAAAACCCGATTGGTGGAAGCGCTGTCGCCCGAATTTCCAGGCATGTGGACCACCGCCGCAGCCGAAAAATTTCCGGGCTCACTCAGCTGGAAGTGCTGGGAAAGATCGACCTGTCGCGACAAGGACTCTCCCGCACGGATGACCACCTTCCCAAAGGATCCATTTCCGCGTTGCATGATGTCATCTCCATGGCTGTCCTTTAGTATCAAGTTCAGCCACTGCGTGCGACCGTCACTAAAGAAAACCAGCTCTTTGCCTGCATGGTTGGTGATGGTGACCACCGCTGTCACCGGCTCCCCTGCCAGATAGTTCTTTTTCGAAAGCTTGAGCGAGGCCGCGAGCTGCGCTTCTGCCAGACCCGCCAGCGCGAGGAAAAAAATGCATGCATTCCTGAAAATCATCACCCGCAAGACATAGCGTGCGCCACCGGACACGTCAATCTATCCGACCATCAATCGCGAATTGCGTTCAACGACCGCCCAGCATGGAAGCCCTCAAGCGGAGCGACGAGTGTCCTTGATGTCCGCGTGGATAAAGTGGCCCCAACTCTCATCGGCAAGGCCAGCCTCTTGGAGGCCGAATAACGGACGCCAGCGCGGAGCGAGCGGCTTATTCTGAGGTTGCATGTTGGCCTCGTGCGGCAACTTATTACCCTTCCGAGTGTTGCAGCGGAAGCACGAGGTGACGATGTTCTCCCAAGTCGTGCGCCCGCCTTTGTCTCGCGGGGTGACATGGTCCAGATTCAGCTGGGTCTCAGGTAAAACCTTGGTGCAGTACTGGCAGGTGAATTTATCCCTCAAGAACACATTCCGCCGACTAAATTTCACTTCCAACCGCGGCAAACGATCATAAACCAACAAAACCACGATTTTCGGAACGCGAATCATGATTCGAGCCCCGTGGATCATTTCGGCGTCTTTACTCTGAAATGAGTATGCGATCCACGATCCCAAGTCGTGCGTACTGAACCGCTCATCACCCTCGACTTGAACGACTTGCGCGTGACCGAGGCAGAGCAAATGCAGCGAGCGTCGCACCGAACACGTGTGGATCGGCTGCCAAAACCGATTCAGTACCAACACGGGATGTTCGAGGACTTCGCTCATCAACTTTTCTAAACCAACCTTTCCAAGCTACCAAAGCCATCCCCATCGGCAACCGAAAAGCCCACACACGCTGTAAATTTTCATGGGGCCCACGGAAAAACCTTAAGGGGCCTCCAATCGTGATGAGTATGCCGAGTCTCGGAGGCTTGGACCCGCCATGAAGGCTGAACCTGACACGCGTTATGGCAACTTTGTCACAATCGTTGACTTTTAACCGAGTGGCAATTCGTGGAGAGAACATTATGTTTTCCAGCCAGTGTCCTACATCTAAGCATCTTTCCGTAGGGCAGCTATGGATGCCATCTTGGTATTTTGTGTCAAATTTGTCACAAAGTCGCCCTCGGCGTGGCGAATCCGTCACACAACCCTAAATCCAATCCATGGTGTCCACTCGATCCATCCCGTTCGCCATGCTTGCGATCAGCTTGCTGGGTTGTCTCCCGACTCAAGCAGGCACGGAAGCCGTTGCCATCCCCACTTCCTCGAGCACCGCCACCGGTCTACTGGTCGGCAAGCTCGTCGGCGAAACGAACTTCGACAAGGCTTGGTCAGCCTTCACCCTCCACAAGGACGACAACAACCCGATCCTTCAAGAATTCTCTCTCCAAGGCCTATTGCAAGTACAGTATGCCGATGGAAATTCGACTAACGGCCACTTCGACATCAAAGACTTCAAAGACGCAAGCACCGCCAACAACCAAACGGTGTGGGGTGACAATTTCGAAGCACGCCGTGCACGCATTGGACTCAAGTCTAGATGGTATCAAAACTGGAAATTCGGGGGCCAGATCGATTCCGACACCACCGATGGCGCGAACAACATCTATCGCGACATCTACGAGTTTTATCTGACTTATGCCCCAGCCGATGCGATGAATGTCACGGTCGGCAAAACCGAGTTAAAGTTTGGCCGCCAACAGGAGATTTTATCCAAAGAAATCCTCACTTTTGAACGCAGCCTGGTTTCCAACCTTCTTTCCCCCGGAGAACTCACGGGTGTGATGGTCAATGGTAAAGGAATTCGAGACCACTGGACTTATGAACTTGGCGTGTACGGCACGGACCGCGCGCGCGCACTTACTGGATACAACGAAGGTACGGTCACCCTCGGCAAGATCGGCTACGATTACGCTAGCCAATCGGGTTTGGACACCGCCCTGGCCTCGGTGCATTTCATACACAATTCCGCTCCAGGATTTAAGGAATTCGACTCCGACAATTTCTACAGCAGCTCATCACCCGCATTTACGGATTCAATCGCCCTCAACAATGACATCACCATGGGCCGCTTCGGACTGATTACCGACATCCTCTACGGATTCGGATATCAAGGAACCGCCGATCAAGCTGGAGTGGAGAAACCTCTGAATCAGACGGACGTTTTCGGCATCAGCCTCATTCCTTCCTACTTCATCGCCAGCGGACTTCAACTCGTCGGCCAGCTTCAGTGGGCAACCAGTGAACGCGCACAACCGGCGAGCGGCAGCACCTCTGCCACCACCAACCTTGCTCTTTACAACCGCTATGAAAAATGGGCCCCAAGCGTGATCCAAAACGGTGACAACTACGCTTCCGCATACATCGGCCTGAACTATTACATCTACAGCCATAAGCTCAAGTTCATGAACGGCATTCAATACTCGACCATGGACGGCGGCCTTGCAAAAGCAGATCAGACCACCTCATATAACGGCTACACGTTCCTCAGCGGTCTACGATTCTATTTTTAATCTGGCTCATCCTCTGAAAATCAACCACTCCACAGCATGAAAACCATCAGTATCCACAAAATGAAAGCCATCAGTACACTGCTAACCGCCGCCATGATCTCTGTGGCAAGTGCCCAAACTCTTAGCATCAAAGGGAGCGATACCCTCGGTGCCAAGCTCGTACCCCAACTCGCCGAGGGCTTCAAAGCCGCTGGCAACGCCGACGTGAAGTTTGAAATTGCCGCAGAGGGTTCGACCACTGCCTTCCCAGCGCTTGCCAACGGCACAGCACAAATCGGCATGTCATCCCGCGAGGTGAAGGACGACGAGCGCACCTTCTGCCTTACCAAGGGTGTCCACATCAAGGAGCATCCGATCTGCCATGACATGCTCTGCGTGATTGTGAACAAGAATTCGCCGCTCGCCAAACTGACCAAGGACCAAGTCGCGAAAATCTTCACTGGCCAGGTGAAAGACTGGTCAGAAATCGGCGGCGCACCCGGCAAAATCTCGATCTACACCCGCAACACATCCTCTGGAACCTACAAGGACTGGCAGAAGCTCGCCATGGGCGGCCGGGATTATCCATCAAGCTCGCTGAAAATGGCTGGAAATGAACAGATCGCCCAAGAAGTCGCCAAGAATAAAAACGGCATCGGCTACGTCGGTCTCGCCTACGCCAAAACCGCTGGAACCAAGACGGTCGTCATTGATGGAGTCGAGCCAGTGGCCGCAAATGCGAAAAAATACGCCTTCGCTCGCCTCTGCTATTTCTATGCTCCTGATAAACCGAGCGCCGAGGCCGAGGCATTCATGAAGTATGTTGAGTCCGACGAAGGCCAAGACATCGTCCGTAAGGTCGGTTTCATTCCTGCCAAGGATGTGTAAGGACTCTGTTTTGTTTTGATTGCTGCAAAATGAGCATCGTTGGCACGTCCGCGATGCTCATTTTCTTGTTTATTTGCCAAACTCGTCTTACCAAGCACCCAGCCGAAATGCCGCACGAAGGTCCTCAACCCGCTGAACCAGCCCACCGTTTTCAAAAAGAGGGCTTCTCGTATGAGAACGCGATTAAGTTTTTCTTCGCGTCGAATGCTGGACTAACGATCGTCATCCTCGCGCTCATTATCATTTTCCTTCTCAAGGAAGGCCATGGCTTTTTCCCGGGCTACCAGCGTGAATTGGAAGTCTACCGCATCGCGGGCCTTGAATTTGTCGACATTTCGAGGAAAAACCTCACCGCGCACGAGCAAATCACCAGTATTCTCAACCGCTCTTACTACGCAGAAATCAACGGCAACTGCGCCAGCCAAATGCGCCGCAGCCAAGAGGCCAGTGCACTTTTCAATGCCTACAGCGACCTGACCGCACCGACTCGCGACCTCATCGTCAGCAATTCCCAGCCCGACAGCTCCCCGAGTCCGGAAATGCTCGCCAGCCTTAAAACGAACTTCGAGAAACAAAAATCCAAGGCTCTCACCAACCTCCCACCAACGCCCCACCTCACCGCCCAAGAGCGCCAAGCTCTCATCGAATCGATCCGCTCCCGCGCATTCGACACCACCGAGGATCCGCCACTGGTCGCGAGCCTTGCAACGGAGTTCGCCGAAGCTCGGGAGAAGCAAATCAAGCCGCTCGAAGGCTTGCGAACGACGATTGACACCTTCGAATCGGCTGGATCGGAGCTCAGCTCTCTCGTTTCAGACATGACCGGATCGGTCACGGCCACCAAAGAAAAAATTCAGCATGCAGACATCCTTGCAAAAGACCGCAAAACCCTGCTCGCCGCGGCATCGAGTGCAAAGGATCCGATCGAGCGCGAGAAACTGATCGCGGAAGCTCATGCCTCACTTGCCGAAAAGCCCGACATCGATGGCCCAAATAAAATGCTACTGGAACGCCGCCCCGCATGCATCGCGGCGCACCAGTCACTGAAAGATGCCGCTGCCAGCATCATCACCGAACTCCCCAACACACTTACCCAACCCGAGGCCACAAACCTCCTCAAAGTCGCTCGTAACCTCTGGCCATTCTTCCTCGCAGATCTTGAAAAAACCCCGAAGACGATCACCGACTGGAACCATGCGACCCCCGTTCCGCTGTCTGCGGCGATCTCCTCGTTCCTGACCGGAAAAGATTGGGTCACCGGCGGAGAATGGCAGGACTTCTATGGCATTCTTCCACTCGCGGCCGGTTCACTCATGATCTCGATCGTCGCGCTAACCCTCGCCATCCCCAGCGGCATCGGCGCTGCAATCTACGTGAACCAATTTGCCTCCAAGCGCGAGCAATCGTTGATCAAACCGGTCATCGAATTCATCCAAGCCATCCCGTCGGTCGTGCTCGGATTCATCGGAATCCTCATCTTCGGAACGCTGCTGCGAGACCTCTCCCTCATGGATTCACTCCGTTGGATCCCAGGCTTCCCGATCGAGGAGCGCCTCAACATCTTCACCGCTGGCTGCCTGCTCGCACTCATGAGCATTCCAACGATTTTCTCGTTGGCCGAGGACGCAATCAACAACGTACCCTCTGCCTATGCCGAAGCTTCCGAAGCTCTGGGAGCCTCAAGGGTTCAGACGACCTTCCGAGTGATCATCCCCGCTGCGTTTTCTGGCATCCTTGCCGCCGTGCTGTTAGGCTTTGGCCGCGTGATTGGTGAAACCATGGTGGTCTTGCTGGTCGCTGGAAACCGCATCAAAATCCCCGACTTCACCAGCGGACTTAGCACGGTTTTCCAACCGTGTCACACGCTCACGGGTATCATCGCCCAAGAACTCGGCGAGGTCCCGTTAGGCAGCGTCCACTACCGCGCCCTTTTTGTCGTCGGCATCCTGCTCTTTGCAGTCGTGCTAGTCATCAATGCCACGGCCCATCGCTTCGTAAACCGCATGAAGCAATAACCTCCCAGACTGATGTTTAATCCCGAAACTCTCATTCGCAAAGGCCTCCCCAAGGGACACTTCAAGGATGTCGCGGCACGCTCGCTCCTCGGTGGAATCACCTATCTGGTAGTCGCCATTGCGGTCTTGTTATTTGCCAAAATCATCATCGATGGCGCGCCGGTCTTATTCAAACCTCAAGCACCCTTTGTGGATCTTGAATTTCTAACAGCTAAAAATGAAACGCTGCATGTGTTCGACGACGCGCAGGGAAATCGCCACCAACTCCCAGCCGCAGCCTACAGCAAGTACGTCTCGCAACACGAGGGTGCCACGCTATTCAACGAACAGACCTACTCCTACTCCGGCGGCGGCATCGCTGGCCCCATCGCTGGCACAGCCCTGCTCACGATTGGCTCGATGATTCTCGCATTGTTCTTCGGGGTGAGTGCGGCGATCTATCTATCAGAATACGCAAAGCAAAGCCCATTCATCCACGCCGTCCGCTTGGCGATCCTTAACCTTGCAGGGATTCCCTCGATCGTCTTCGGACTTTTCGGCTTCTCCGTGTTCGTGCTTGCCGTCCCAGTGATCACTTCGACTCCATCCGACCGCTCGCTTCTCACGATCCCACTTCTCATCGGCAATTACTTCTTGAGCTTCCAAGGCTGGAACTCATCGCTCATGGCGGGCTGCGCGACGCTCGCATGCATGATCCTGCCTGTGATCATCACCGCTTCTGAAGAATCCTTACGCGCGGTTCCCCAAGGGTTCCGTGATGCTTCGCTGGCCATGGGTGCCACCCGCTGGCAAACGATTCGGAAATGCGTGCTGCCATTTTCACTGCCGGGCATTCTAACCTCATCGCTCCTCGCAATCACCCGAGTGGCAGGAGAAACCGCGCCGATCATGTTCACTGCTGCGGTCGCCGCGAAAGATGACTTGCCATGGCAGGGACTGAAGAGCCCCTTCGACATTCTCTCTTCTCAGGTCCAGGCTCTCCCTTACCACATTTACACCCTCGCCGCACGCATCCCCAGTTCCGAGTTCACGCAACGCGCGCAGTATGGTTCAGTCTTTGTCTTTCTCCTTCTCGTCGCTTTTCTCTCACTCGGTTCGATGATCCTTCGCGCGAAACTGAGGTCGAAACTCAAATGGTAAGCATGCAAACCGCGATCCAGATCCAGAATGTTTCCTTCGCTTATGGGGCGAAACAAGTTCTTCACGACGTGTGCATGGACATCCCCGCCCGTCAAGTGACCGCCTACATCGGGCCATCCGGTTGCGGGAAATCCACACTCCTCCGCTGCTTCAACCGGATCAATGACCGCATCCCCGGCGCCCACCTCACTGCGGGTTCAATCCGAGTCCATGATGTGGATATCAATCGAACCGACATCGATCTCCAAGAACTCCGCCGCCGAGTCGGCATGGTGTTTCAGAAATACAATCCCTTTGCCAAATCGATTTACGACAACGTGGCCTTCAGCCTGCGGGTCGCAGGAAAAACGAAGCGCTCGGAGCTCGACGACATCGTCGAGGATGCCCTCAAAAATGCAGCACTCTGGGACGAAGTGAAGGATCGATTGCACTCCAGCGCCTTCGGCCTTTCTGGTGGTCAACAACAGCGCCTCTGCATCGCGCGGGCGATCGCGAACCAACCCGAAATCCTCCTGATGGATGAGCCATGCGCTGCCCTCGATCCACTCGCCACCCTCAAGATCGAAGAGCTCATCAGTGAGTTAAAAAAACAATACACCATCATCATCGTGACGCACAACATGGCACAGGCCACCCGATGCTCTGACCAAACGGCCTTCATGTATCTTGGCAAACTCGTCGAGTTCGGACCAACGATGCAAATCTTCGAGAATCCCAAAGATCCGCAAACGGAGGCATACGTCACCGGAACCTTCGGCTAATTCAGCCCGGTACCTCACCTACCAACCCATTCACGCAAAAAACAAGCCCAACCCAAGCACCAAATGGGTCATCAGACCAAACGCTGAGGCAAAGAGAGACCTGATCTTGCCATGATGACAGGCAGTCTGTGAGTGCTGCATGAAAATCTATCTTCCTATGCGCTGTGTCGTTGCGACAGCTGGCGGGCCAACAGAGCCAGCTCAAAGCGACACAAAGATGAGCCCAACCAAGCCCAGGAGACACCGCAGCAAGCAGACGTGAGTAGCCGCAGCAACTGAGAAGCGCTTGACACGATCTCTGCACTTTCCGAGCCAGCGCAGCCAGCAATGCACACACCTCTTCCTCTTTACTGTTCATGCCTCGCAGACCATACAAGGCGTTCCCGATGTTTTGCGGATTAAGAGGATCTTTGCTTTCCAACACTTTCGCAGTCAG
>CAILVZ010000204.1 GCA_903837825.1 Akkermansiaceae bacterium
AGATGTTCGCGTCCGTGGCTGATCAGATCGACGTGGTCACCGTCACCACTCCAGACCACATGCACTTTCCGATTGCAGTTGAGGCGATCCGTCTCGGTAAGCCGGTCATGGTACAGAAGCCGCTTTGCAACACCCTCTGGGAAGCACGTGCGCTAGCGAATTACGCCAAGGAAAAGAATGTCCTGACGGTGATGGGCAATCAAGGGGCGACGCTTGAAGGCACAAGGATTCTGCGGGAGTGGATTGAATCTGGCGTCATTGGTGAGGTGACCGAAGTTTACTACTGGACGAACCGCCCGATCTGGCCGCAGGGCGCTGGGTTGGAATTTCCCGCGCAGCCCGTACCGGCTGAGATCAATTGGGAGGTTTGGCAGGGGACCGTCGCGACTGAGCGCCCATACAACCCTGGCATCCACCCATTCAAGTGGCGGGGATTCTGGGACTATGGCTGCGGTGCTCTGGGCGACATTGGTTGCCACAGCTTCAATTCGGCATTCTGGGCGCTTGATCTGAATGGGGACTTCGTGGTCGAGGCTAGCAAGGTCTCAGAGTTTGATGATGTCATCGCTCCCAAGCGATCGACTCTGGTTTATCAATTCCCAGCGAAGGGCAAGAGGGGCCCGGTGAAGGTGATCTGGCAAGACGGGGTGAATGACCCGAACACCGACAAGGAATTTGTTCGTCCGCCAGGTATTCCAGCAGACCTCGATCTCAGCAGCGATTTTGGACAGGTATTCGTAGGCACCGAGGGCGTGCTGTTTGTCAATGACGCTTATTGTGGCACGTCGCCGAAGGTCTTCCCAGAAAGCCTCATGCAAAAAGCACGGAAGACTCCCAAGGTCTATCCTCGCGTCGCAGGTGGCCCAACCCAAGAGCTTTGCCGAGCCATCCGAGGTGATGGGCCTAAGCCGATTTCGAACTTTGTCGATCACGCAGGGCCGCTCACCGAGATGGTGCTCGTTGGCAACTTGGCAGTCCGCCTCGGTAAGAAGATCGACTGGGACATGAAAAATATGGACGCCCGGGGTCTTCCTGAAGTGAAGTCGATGCTCAAGCGCAAGTACCGCGCCGGTTGGGAACCCAAGCTCGTCTAAGGCTGGATGCGGGTGGCGAGTCGCTACCCGCACTGAATCATCAAATCGAACCCAAATTCTAATCTAACTGAAATCAATTGAACATGAGCAACGAATCTTGCTGCGAAACAAACCACCTTGCCTTCACCTATGGGGCTCTTCTTCTGAGAATCTGGCTGGGTGTACGCTCCATTCAGACTGGCCTTGAAAAATTTGCGGGTAGCGCTGCATCCAATCAGGCGGTGAAAATCGATGGTGCGGTGAATTCCTACGGACTTACCTCAGGAGGCTCGGTGAAGCATTATGCGCTGGCAAACTATCATGGGGTGCCCGAAGCGTTGATGTCGAAGTTTACTGCGGAGCCTTTGATGTTGAAGTTCGCTTTACCGCTTTATGACAAAGTGCTAGGCCCATCGCTTGTGGTGTTAGGCGTCACGATCTTGCTTGGGATCGCCAGCCGTACATCGCTTTTTCTGTTAGGCTTGCTCTACACCAGTCTGACGTGGGGACTCATCCTCATCAAGCAGGACGAGGGAGTTTCCTGGCTCGGTGTTCACATGATCCTCGTGGTGATGGCGCTCGCGTTGTCCAATCACAATCGTTTCACCCTCCTCAAGAAGTGGTAACCGCATGACTCCGTCACCCACTCCGCTCAATCGCAGGGACTTCTTGTCGAAAACCGCAGCTGGCATCGGCGCCGGCTTGGTGCTCGGTGCTCCACGGACTGCCCATGCGGCAACCGACGCGTCCGATAAAATTCACGTGGCGCTTGTTGGCGTCGGCAAGCAGGGGCGCGTCTTGTTTGAAGCGATGTCGAATATTCCAGGGCTTCATTTCCAGGCGGTCTGCGACATCTGGGACTACAATCGCCAGGGTGGCATCGCCAAGGTGCGCGCGCTCCAAGGCCACACGCCCAAGGGCTACTCGGACATCGATGAGATGCTTGCGACGGAAAAGGGGCTCGATGCCGTAATCGTCGCAACCCCAGATTTTTGGCATTCGCCTCACACGGTGAAATGCCTTGAGGCGGGCCTCAATGTTTATTGCGAGAAGATGATGTCGAACACCATCGACGGAGCGCGGGCGATGGTCCATGCGATGGAAAAATCTGGCAAGCTGTGCCAGATCGGTCATCAGCGCCGCAGCAATCCACGTTACCGCTATGTCCTCGATCAGCTGATCAATGGCAACAAAATCTGCGGCCAGATCGTCAATGTAAACGGCCAGTGGAACCGGGCAGTGAACTCGTCCCAAGACATCGGCTTCAACCCGAAGTTGACGATCAAACAAGACATTCTAACAAAATATGGTTTCAAGGATATGCAGCAATTCATGAATTGGCGCACCTATCGTGACCTATCGGGCGGACCGATCTCCGACCTCGGTGCCCACCAGATTGATATTTTTAATTGGTTCCTCGGAGTCCCACCGAAGTCGGTCTTTGCTTCGGGCGGGCACGATTTCTTCAAGAAGCGCGAGCACTTCGACAATGTCATGGCCATCTTTGACTACGACACGCCGCAAGGGGGTGTCCGGGCGTTCTATCAGGTCCTCACGACCACCAGCGCGGGGGGCGGATATTACGAGAGTTTCATGGGGACCCAAGGCAACATCCGGATTTCCGAACAAACGGCTTACACCAGCATTTATCGCGAAGATAGCGCGCCTTCATGGGACTCGCTGGTCAGTCGTGGGTTCCTGAAAAAGCAGGCAGCGCCCCCGAAGCCCGAGCCAGCGCCGGGTGCGATCGCATCCTACGAGTCGGCCGCACCTGAGGGTTTCGAGCTTCCGGGCGACATCAGCAAGCCACCGCACCAACCGCATTTAGAAAACTTCTTTGCCGCAGTCCGTGGTCAGGCTACGCTCAATTGCAACGCCCGCCATGCCTTCGAGAGCGAGGCCCCCATTTATTGGGTGAATCCTTCCGCTCTAAGCCGTCTACCCATCGAATTCACCGCCCAGCACCTCACCGTATGAAACTGAACAATACCGCCCACGCCTTTTTCGCAGCCTCCGTTTTTGCTCTCTCGAGTTGCGGCAAGAAGTCAGATTCTGCCTCGGGCGCAACCGGATCGGCGCCCGCACCAACCGCCTCACTTGGCGTGGCCGGCGGCGTGCCTCTCGCAACCGAACTTCCTCCAGAACTCATCGAAGGCACGCCCAAGCCGATGAAGGTTCCGAATCTCGTGCAAGCGCCAACGCAAGCCCCCGAGTTCCGGGTTCCCGAAGGCACGGTCCTGCTCTCCAAGGGCAAGAAAGTAACGAGCAGTGATGACAGTCCGATCATTGGTGACCTCACCCTGATCACCGACGGAGACAAGGCGGCTGGCGAGGGCTACTTTGTCGAGTTGCTTGATGGGAAGCAGTGGGTGCAGATTGATCTGGAAAAGAGTGACACGCTTTCGGCCGTGTGGGTCTGGCATTTTCACTCGCAGAAGCGGGCATACCACGATGTCGTCATCCAAATTTCCGATGACGCGGAATTTAAGTCCGGCGTGACCACCATCTACAACAACGACTACGACAATTCTTCCCAACTGGGGAAGGGTGCGGACAATCCTTATGTTGAATCTCGTTTCGGTCTCATCGCCGATGCCAAGGGCACCAAAGGCCGCTATGTGCGCCTTTACAGCAAGGGCAACACCTCGAACGAAATGAACCATTACATCGAGGTGGAAGTGTTCGGAAAGGGGTCGTGATTGGGGCTGCCTGTGAAAAAGGCGGGGAGTTGCCAGTGGTAGCCTCAAGCTGCGCCTGAGAATTGGAGAATTCGCGAAACGGGTTGGGTAATCCTTGCGGTGTTGGGTCGGGGCGTTTAATCAATTGGCATGCAAGATGAAGTTCGTGCGTTGTTGATTCTCCAAGACCGTGACCGTCGATTGTTGGCTTTGGCCAAGGACCTCTTGAAGCTGCCCCAAGACGAAACTCGTGCCAAGGCCAAGCTGGCAGGGGATGAAGCCGCGGTCGCCAAGGCCCACCAGGCATTGGTCGACTGCGAACTGCGGGTGAAAAAAATCGAGTTGGATGCGGAAACGCGGCGCACAACGATCAAACGCCTCAAGTTGCAGCAATTTGAGACCCGAAAAAATGAGGAGTTTGTGGCACTGGGTCATGAAATCACCCGCTACGAGAAGGATTTGGATGAATTTGAGACCCAAGAACTCGTGGCGATGGAAGAGGTGGACGGATTTCGCGCCAAGCTGAAAGCGGCCGAAGCTGCTCTGGCCCAGACCCGAAAGCTCGTGGATGAGGATTTAGCATCCATCGCCCAGCGGCATGCAAAGATGGAGGCAGACCGTGCCGAGGTCCTGGTGGAACGAGATCGACTCTCGCTTGATGTGCCCGAGAGTTTGATTCCGCTCTACCAGCGACTGATGAAGATCAAGGACGGTTTGGCCGTTGCGCCGATGCGGGAGGGTAAATGTGGTGGATGCCACATGAAGCTCATCGCCTCCACGGTGATGAAGGTGACCTCCGGACGAGAAATCGCTCAGTGCGAGGACTGTGGGCGGATTTTGTACGCAGATGATTGAGGATTCGGGGTTGTAATTTTTCACTGCCGTTTGATACTTGGCGGCGTGAAGGATTGCCGTCGTCACCCGCTCCGATTTTTTGCGGTATGTGCCATGTTGCTCATGGCCGTTGCACGCGGGCAGGACAATTTGGGAGACCTTTTGGCGCAGCCTGGCACCGACCTTTCGGATCCTGTCTCACGGGATCGAGTCACCACTCGGATGCGCGAAATCAGTGGGCTAAGACGGCAGGGCGCAAGGGATCGTGCGACGCAGAGAGGCCTCCCTCTCCGGATCACGAGGCCCAATGGAGTCACCCAAGAAATTGCCGATTTCGACGGGGAAAAGCCCATCTATTTTACCACCCACAATGCGAATGCGTCGATTTCCACTGGGGCAACCATCGTAAGAACCGGATACCAGCTCGATGGCACTGGCGTCACGATTGGGTTGTGGGATGGTGGGTCTGGTCGGGCGACGCACCAGGAATTCGGCAGCCGCTTGGTGGTCATGGACGGTGCCGCTTCGATCGACCATGCCACGCATGTCGCTGGCACTTTGATCGCCTCAGGGGTCGTGGCGAACGCAAAGGGGATGTCTCCCGGAGCCGTTGTGAACAGTTACGATTGGAACTCGGATAGCACCGAAATGACCTCGCGTGGAGCCTCCGCGCCCAATCAAGCAGGCAAAATTTACCTCTCGAATCACAGCTATGGATATGTCAGTGGCTGGAACTATGTGAATGATGGCGCGCGGGTTTGGGAATGGTATGGCGATGGGACAACCTCATTGGGTGTTGATCAGGATTTTGGCAAATATAACACTTACGCCCGCGATGAAGACGCACTCGCCTTTGCTGCACCTTACTATTTGATTTTTCGTAGTGCTGGAAATGATCGAGTCGATAATCCCAGTGCGGGGCAATCGGTAGCACTCGCCGCAGGTAGCGCATCCGTGGTGACTTATGATCCTGCAATCCACCCGAATGGAGATGGGAATTATCGGAATGGGTTCGAGACCATTGCGAACCAGGCATTGGCAAAAAATGTGATGACCATCGGTTCCGTTAGTGACGCAGTGACCAATGGATTGCGCGATCCAAGCAAAGCGGATACCAGCTCATTCTCGTCTTGGGGACCTACCGATGATGGGCGCATCAAGCCTGACCTCGTTGCCAATGGTGACGGGCTATATTCATCGACAAACGCAAGCAATAATTCCTACGATACTTATAGTGGAACTAGTATGGCATCGCCGAACGCTGTGGGCTCCGCGGCATTGCTGATCCAGCAATACGCGAGCCTATTTCCTGGGCAAGCGATGCGAGCCAGTACGCTCAAAGGCTTGTTGATTCATACCGCCGATGATCGGGGGAATACTGGACCCGACTACAAATACGGCTGGGGCTTGATGAATGTGAAAGCCGCTGCGGATTTGATTTCAGACCACGCAAGCTTTTCAAGCAAACAGCGTATCACAGAAAACCAACTCACCACCTCGACCGTTTCACGGACTCAGTCTTTTATCTGGGATGGTGTATCATCGATCCGCGCCACGCTTTCTTGGACGGATCCTGCAGGTGCCGCGACGACCACTTCAGATTCAAGAACGGTACGTCTTGTCAATAATCTGAACCTCAAGATCGTCGCTCCCAACGGAACGATCTTTTACCCTTATGTGATGCCGTTCGTCTCATCACCTTCGACGGTGACGATGGATTCCCCGGCCACTACGGGTGTCAATAACACCGATAATATGGAGCAGGTTAACATTTCAGGCCCACCCGCTGCAGGAGTTTATCAGGCGGTGGTTTCTTTCTCTGGCACGCTTACCAACAGTCTTCAAAATTATTCTCTCATCCTCTCCGGTAGCTCGGCCGATACGGCTCCACCTCCTCCGATTGTAGTGAGTGGGATCAGCCCAACGAGTGGAATGTCAGGCAATGTCACGGTTGATCTAACAGGATCAGGTTTTCTTGCTGGATCGGTCATCAAGCTCACTCGTGCTGGCCAGGCGGATATTGTTGGATCTGGGGTTCAGTTGATTGGCAGTTCTTTGCGATGCCAATTCAATCTCACGGGGGCTGCCGCGGGTCTTTGGGATGTGGTGGGTACGAATCCTGACCTCTCCACATCCACCCTCATAGGAGGCTTCTCCGTTATGGCCGCGATCTGGAATGAGAATTTTGATTCAAATCCCGTCGGCTGGACATCCCAAGCTACTACGGGTTCTAACAGTTGGTCTCTTGTGAGTTCGATGAGCTACTCGCCCACGACCTCTTATTTTGCCTCTGGTCCTTCGACCAAATCGACCGTCAACCTGACATCGCCCTCGATTGCGATCCCTTCATTGGCAACCAACTTGCAGCTCAGTTTTTGGCATAGTTACAATCTTCAATTCAATAGAGACTGTGGGAGGCTGGAATTTTCGGTTGCCGGTGGAGCCTGGTTCGACGTCACGGATACAGGCTCGGGAGCTTCATTTGTCAGCAACGGCTATACCTCTACGGTCAGTAGCAGTTCCAATGAATTTAACGGCAGGTCTGCTTGGAGTGGAAATAGCAACGGCTATGTCAAATCCACCGTGAATCTAACAGATTTATCAAAGTATTTAGGTAAAAATCTTCAAATTCGCTGGCGACTTGCCACCAATAACGGAACAGCAAGTACGGGCTGGAGCATCGACAGCGTTGCGCTGACGGGCAGTGGTGACTTTACGAATCAGGCACCGGTGATTTCTGCGGCGGCAACAGGCAATTCTGGAGAAACTGTGACGGATCCGGATGGTACGGTTTATCAGATCGTGCGAAGTGGTACGCTCGGTCTGACTGTGGGGGCGAGCGATGACGCTGGCGAGAGTTTGCTCGCCTACAGTTGGAGCCTCTCGGGTGGGCCTGGGGCAGCAGTTTCATTTTCAGTGAATGGCACCAATGCGGCGACGTCGACGTTGGTGAGTTTTGCAGAGGCGGGGGATTATGATCTAACGGTTTCGATTCGTGATGTTCCGGGTCTTGCATCGAGTTCGTTGGTCCATGTGCGTGTTTTGCAGACTGCTTCAGAGGTGCGATTGAGTCCGGGCAGTGCGAGCCTGAGGGTGGGTGCTTCTCAAACGTTCAGTGCGGTCATGCTGGATCAGTTCGGGATGGCACTCGTGGTTCAGCCAAGCGGTTTTAGTTGGTTGGTCAATGCCGGTGGTAGCATCAATTCAGCGGGTGTTTTTTCGGCGACCGCTGCGGGCGGTCCATTTGTGATCACTGCCTCGGGTGGTGGCTTGTCGAATACGGCTTTAGCAACCGTGCTTCCGGGACTTGCCACGGTGTCCCTTGGAAATCTCACGGCGACTTACGATGGTACACCCAAGGGGGTTTCGGCGAGCACCACGCCGAGTGGGCTTGCGGTGGCGCTGACATACAATGGGACATCGACCGCGCCAGTGGCTGCGGGAACTTATGCGGTGGTGGGAACGATCACCGATGCCAACTACGAGGGCAGTGGCTCGGGTGAGTTGGTCATTGGCAAGGCAACTCCCACCTTGATTTCGGCACCGACGGCTTCGGAGATCGTTTATGGGCAGTCGCTTTCCATTGCGTTGCTGAGCGGTGGGGAAGCCTCGGTCGCTGGAAGCTTTGCATTTGAAGATCCGTCATTGGTTCCGGAAGCGGGCAAGGCGAATCAGACGGTGGTCTTCACGCCATCGTCTAACAATTTTGAATTGATCCGCCACGACATCAGCGTGACCGTAAGAAAAGCGTTGGCAACGGTGTCCCTTGGAAATCTCACGGCGACTTACGATGGTACACCCAAGGTGGTTTCGGCGAGCACCACGCCGAGTGGGCTTGCGGTGGCTCTGACATACAATGGGACATCGACCGCGCCAGTTAATATTGGGATTTATGCGGTTGATGCGGTCATCGACGATTTAAACTATGAGGGTACGGGTTCAGGCCAGTTAGAGATAACGGGGATGAATTATTTGAGCTGGCAGGAACAGGAATTCACCCCAGCTCAAATTCTAGCAGGTGATGCAGCAGTAACGGCAGATCCTGATGGTGACGGGTTGGTGAATCTTGTGGAATATGGTCTGGGTTCAAATCCTCATCGCTTCACTCCATTACCAGAGCCAGTGCTTGATGCTGGATTCCTGAGCATGACTTTTGATCTTCCGATTGGCCGCTCTGATGTCACTTGCCATGCCGAAGCGAGCAGTGACTTGGTGACTTGGGTGCCGGCGTCTGTCGAGGTCATTGCTCAGACTGCAACCACCCAGACTGTCCGTGCACGGATCGAGCGTCCAGCGGATCAGCGCCGAACGCTCTTGAGGCTGAAATTTCAACGAAATCCCTGAGTGAGTCCCTTTTGGGTTAGGTCAGCCATCATCAGCTTTTGGCGAGCCCAAAGCGTCGGTTCAATTCGCGCATGCTGAACTCGGTGAGGGTGGGGCGGCCATCGGCTGCGCAGTAGGGCAAGTCGCAAGCGAAGAGCGTCGTGAGCAGGCTAGGGATTTCCGATAGGCGTGGGACGATCCGTGCGGAAGCATTTCTCGCGAGGACGCGCGCCATGCGGTCGATGGCGAATCGTGCTCCGGGTGCGGGGTCATGAAGCAGTTCATCCATCAATGCCCCGAGGAATGCGCGAGGGTCCTCGACGGGAAGGCAGGCGGGTAAGCAGCGGACTTGCAGGGTGTTGCCACCGAAACTTTCGACTTCAATTCCCGCATCTGCCAGCGCCATGCGCTCGCGCAAGACGAGATCGAGGTCGCGCGGATCCAATTCTAACAAAACCGGAATGAGCAGGCTTTGCGTCTCAAGGGTTCCGCCGCCGAGGTTTGAGATTTTCTCGAAGAAGATGCGTTCCCATGCCGCCTTGGGGTCAAAGAGCACGAGGCCATCGGGGCTCTCCATGATGGCGAATTGATGGTGGAGCATGCCAATGATGCGGAACTCGGGTGCGGTTGAGTCCGCAAGGTTGATAGTCCTTGCTTGGCCGGGCTCGGGTTGGTCCGATGGTTGCGCGGAGTTTGCAGGCAGTAAGGGCTGGGGCGCTTGGAAACGGGGCGGGGCAGGGGCTTCCGGGATTCCCGCAGGCTCGGTGCGCATGAGCGGGGAGGAATCGGGTGAAGATGAGTTGCGCGGTGCGGCAGATGGGATGCTCGGTGCTGTAGGGCGCAGTCCAGTGGCGACGGACTCGAGAATGACGTCCCGTACATCGAGCGGGCGGTGAAAGCGCACCTCGCGTTTGGCGGGATGCACGTTGACGTCGACCAAGCTCGGTTCAAGGTCGATCCATAACCAGGCGGCTGGGTGCAGGCCATCGGCCAATGCACCACGAAATCCCTCAGCCAGTGCGCGGGAGATCACCGAGTCTTCGACGGGGCGGCCATTGAGAAAAACACATTGGTGTCGGCGTCCCTTTCGGGCGTGGCTGGCGGGCAGCACGTAGCCTTGCACGGAAATTCCATTGCCGTGGGTCAGAGGCAGAGCGATCAATTCCCTCGACAGCTCAGTCCCTAACAACTGCCGCACGCGATCAACCGCTTGGGCGGCTGGCGGCAGGTCGAACACCTCACGGTCATCGCGGCGCATCCGGAAGCGCACCTGGGGTGCAGCCAGCGCGTGCAGGCGGAGTTGGTGTTCCACATGGGCGGCCTCGGTTGTTTCAGCTCGCAGAAATTTCCGACGGGCGGGCATGTTGTAAAAAAGTGCCTTTGCCTCGATCACCGTGCCTGGCGCGCATCCCGCATCGCGGACAGCGGAGATTTTTCCTCCGTCCACCACGATCTCCGTCCCAGCCACTGAGTCGGTTTCCCGAGTGATCAAGCGGAAGCGCGAAACGCTCGCGATGCTCGGTACGGCTTCGCCACGAAACCCGAGCGTCATGATCGTGGCAAGATCCCCCGATGTCCGAAGTTTACTGGTGGCGTGGCGTTCGAGCGAAAGCAGGGCATCCTCGCGCGACATGCCACAGCCGTCGTCGCTGACACGGATGAGAGCAGATCCACCGCGATCGATGTCCACACGGATTTCTTTGGCTCCGGCATCGATGCTATTTTCGACGAGTTCCTTGACGACCGATGCGGGGCGCTCCACCACCTCGCCCGCAGCCACTTGGCTGGCGAGAATGTCGGGCAGGACTCGGATCTTCGGCATCGCGGACCGAAGCTAGTCACTTCCACACAATCCGCAATCCCATTGACCCATGAATTCTGTCGGCTTAGGTTCTCCCGCATCCATGGCTGGCTTTTTTAAATCCCTTTTCAATAAAATCACCAATCGAGCTGAAATCGACTGGGACGACCTCGAGGCGGACCTCATCGCTTCCGACCTTGGGATCCGGATGACGACTGCGATCATCGACGAACTTCGCGATCTTGGCCGCAGTGTCACGGCGGACGATGTGGTGGAAACGACGCGGCGTCATTTGGCACAGCGTTTGCCAGCCGATGTCGCCCCGCTGGAGCCGCGAGGTGACGGGAAGCCGTTTGTGATTTTGGTCGTAGGGGTGAACGGCACGGGGAAAACCACTTCGTCTGCCAAGCTCGGGTGTTTGCTGAAAAAGTCCGGGCATTCGGTGATCCTTGCGGCCGCAGATACCTTCCGGGCCGCAGCGGTCGAGCAACTCCAGCGCTGGGGCCAGCGACTTGATCTTCCAGTAGTGGCGGGCAGCCCAAATGCAGACCCTTCTTCGGTGTGCTTTAGCGCGCACCAGAAAGCGCTCACCGCCCATGCGGAATTCCTCATTTGCGATACTGCGGGTCGCATTCACACCCGGCATAACTTGATGGAGGAGCTCGGGAAAATTCGTCGAACGCTTGCCAAACAAGATGAATCTGCGCCGCACTTGACCTTGTTGGTGGTCGATGCCACCACGGGCTCGAATGCGCTGCAGCAGGCCAAGGAATTTCACAAAGCGAGCCCGTTGGACGGCTTGATCGTTACCAAGCTGGATGGCTCCGGCAAGGGTGGCATCGCGGTGACCATCCACGAACAACTTGGCATCGCCCCGAGGTTCATTGGCACAGGCGAGGAGCCTGATGCATTTTCGGTTTTTGAGAAAGAACGCTTCGTCCAGGAGATTCTCTAACCATCTAACAATTTAGTTCTGCGCGTCGAGTTCATCGGGATGCAGTTCGCGGCTTCGCAAATGCGATTGCCTCACCGCGGTGTCCATTACTCGGGCAAGTGGAGGGTGCAGTATTCCTGGCCGTCCTTGCCGATTCGGAATTCCATTTCGGGGTCCATGAGGTCATTTCGGTGGCAGACCACGCAGGTGTGAAATGCTTCACCGTCGTCGGGATTGGCGGAATTGAAGCGTTTCTTGCGTTGCACCGCCGCGAGAACCTGGGTCGTGCCGCGCAAGGCGGGGATGCCAGCCCAGATTGCGTAGTTGGTATAGGCTGCTAGAAAGAATGGAATGAGCACCGGAAATCGGAAGGCTTCTAACACGATGGATCCAGCGGCCAGCATGCCAAGAAAGCGGATTTGCACGGGTAGGACGAAAAACAACAAGATCTCGAACTTCGGGAAAAGGGTGGCATAAGCAAGAAAGGCTGAAGCGTACAAGGCGGTCCCGCTTGATGGAATGTTGACCGGGTAAAGAAAATTCATCGCGAGGATCAGTACGATGCCGGTATAAAGGAAGAGCGTGGTTTTGAAGCAGCCCCATGCACTTTCGAGTCCATCGCTTACCATGAAGGTAAAGTTCACCGCAAAAACGAGGAAGAGCAAGGTCACCGGGCTGCGTGGATTGCCGAACTCTGAAGTCGAGAAAAACAGGGTGACCACCCGCCAGATTTCGCCGGAGAAGATTTTGGCCCGATCGAACTCAAAGAGGGGCCCGAGATCCGGACGGATGAGTTGTAGGGCAAACACCAAGACATGGAGCATCGCGTAATACCGCAGAAACCCCGGAAATGATAACACGCCAAAGCGTCGTTCCAATCGTTCGAACCCATTCATGCGGGCATAAGCATCGGGGCTTTGAGCCGATTGGCAAGCAGGGTTCGTGATTGGGGATCAAAAACTGTCATTCTGGTGAAATGATCTAGCAACAATTTACGGAATCGGATTTTGAGAGCATGAATTTTGGAAAAGTGCACTAAAATGTAGGATCGGCGGTGGCGGCGAGGGAGAATTCGACCGTCACGTCAGTTGACAAGAGTCGGTGATGCTTGCAGTCTTAACAGCGTGAGTTCTGAACTGAAACATTCTCCATTAGAGGCCGCCCATTTGCGGTTGGGCGCTCGACTGGTTCCATTTGCGGGCTGGAATATGCCGGTGCAATACACCGCAATCATCGAGGAGCACACGGCGGTCCGCACGGCTTGTGGCATTTTCGATATCTCTCACATGGGGCAGTTGATCGTGACTGGAACCAACGCGGCTTCATGGTTGAACCGGATGCTGACCAATGACATCGCCGACCTCAGCGTCGGGCAGGGGCAATACACCTTGATGCTCAATGAACGGGGTGGGGTGATCGACGACTTGATCGCCTATCGTTCGGGTGAAGCAGCGTTTTTTCTCGTGGTCAATGCGTCGATGATCGACGAGGACTTCGCATGGCTGAAGGGGCATTTGGATGAGGGTGTCACTCTAACGAATGAGAGTGACCTCTGGGCGGGCATGGCCGTTCAGGGGCCGAAGTCGGTGGAGGTGTTTGCCAAGGTTTTTCCAAATGAGGTTTTGCCGCCGCGCAATGGGATTGCCGTCATGGCGGATGGTGGAATCGTTTGTCGCACTGGCTATACGGGCGAGGATGGATTTGAGTTTTTCAGCCCTGCGGCCGAGGGCATCGCATATTGGGATCGCTTCGTCTCTGCTGGGGCCAAGCCCTGTGCGCTTGGATCTCGTGACACGCTTCGGTTAGAAATGGGCTACCCGCTCAATGGCAATGACCTATCACCAGACCGCTCGCCCATCGAGGCCGGGCTAGGGTTTTTCTGCGATTTGGAAAAGGGTGACTTCATGGGCCGTGAGACATTGGCGCAACAGAAAGCCAATGGGCCTGAACTCAAGCTCACGGCGATTCGTTATCTCGATAAGGGGCCACCACCGCGGGCTCACTACCCAGTGGCTTCTGCTGATGGCGTGATGATCGGTGAGTTGTCCAGCGGCGCGCTTTCCCCCTCGCTCATGGCGGGAATTGGCATGGCCTATTTGCCTGCGGAATTTGCAAAGATCGGCACCGATCTCCAGATTGAGGTTCGCGCAAAATTTTTTCCAGCCGTGGTCGTCAAAAAGCCGTTTTACAAACCCACCCACTCGATTTAGCCTTTTTTCATCATTCAAAATTCCAGTATTACCGCATGAACACACCAAGCAACCTCCGCTTTGCCGCCTCTCACGAATGGGTCCGCCTTGATGGCGAGATCGCTACCGTTGGGATTTCTGATCACGCCCAAGCAGAGTTGACCGATGTGGTTTTTGTCGAGCTTCCAGCAATGGGCCGCAGTGTTGACGCGGGTGATCCGACGGCGGTGGTGGAATCCGTCAAAGCTGCAAGTGACATTTATGCGCCAATCGGTGGTGAGGTCGTTGAGGTCAATCCTGAGGTCGAGGCCGACCCGTCGCTCGTCAACACCGACCCCTACGGAAAAGGCTGGATTTTTAAGCTTCAGGTGAAAAGTGCTGCGGATGTCGATGCCTTGATGGACGCCGCCGCATATGAGGCGCAAATCGGTTAGGCCTTCGCTTTCAGAAGGCTTCGGCTGCCCCAGAGGTAGTTCCAGCCAGAAATGACGGTGAGCGCGACGGCAAGCCAGAGAAATCCGGGTTGGAGCAGGCCACCCTCATTGGAGGGGCGGGCCAAGTGCCCCAGCCACTTGCCGATGGCGAGCTCGATGTCGGGATGTTGAGTGGTGAGCCAGACCAGGCCTGTGGTTAGATATGCGAGTTGGAAAAGGGTCTTCCATTTTCCCAGAGCGTCCGCTGCCAAGACTTGGCCGGCCTCCACTGCGATTTGGCGAAGGCCGGTGACGAGAAACTCGCGACCGATGATCAACGCGGTGATCCACACTGGGCAAAGCCCTTGCTGGGTGAGAAAAACGAACGCGGCACTCACCAAAATTTTGTCAGCAAGCGGATCCATCAATTTTCCCAAAGGGGTCACGAGGCCCATTTTTCGGGCCAACCACCCGTCGAGCCAATCACTCGCGGCGGCGAGAACGAAGAGCAAAAGCCCAGCGATGTCACCGCTCAAGGAGTGCAGCGACATCGCAAACACGAAGGCGGCGGTCATGATTAGACGCGAAAATGTGATCAAATTGGGCAGGTTCACCCCCGAAATATGAGAAATGCGCAAGCAATTGGCAACAAGGGGTTGCACGAATCGACGATCCATCCTAAACCATCGGTCGCCTATCGATTGGCGATTTATTATGAGCAAAAGCGATTTCGGACTTATCGGTCTGGCCGTCATGGGCCAGAATCTCGTACTCAATGTGGAATCTCGTGGCTTTCAAGTCTCGGTTTATAACCGCACCACCAACGTCACCGACGCTTTCGTATCGGCGCACCCAGACAAAAAACTGGTGGGCTCACAGTCGCTGGAGGAGTTTGTCGATTCGCTTGCTTCACCTCGCAAGGTCATGATCATGGTGAAGGCTGGCGGTCCAGTGGATGCAGTCATCGAGTCGCTGATCCCTCTGCTCGACAAAGGCGACATCATCATTGATGGAGGAAATTCGCTCTACACCGATACCGAACGCCGCGACAAGTGGCTTGGAGATCTTGGCTTCCGCTTCATCGGTGCCGGCGTGTCGGGTGGTGAAGAAGGTGCCCGCAAAGGCCCGTCGATCATGCCTGGTGGCCCTTCATCGACATGGGATGTGATGAAGCCGATTTTCGAATCCATCGCCGCGAAGGTGGATGGTGAACCCTGCGTGACTCACATCGGCCCAGGTGGTGCCGGTCACTATGTGAAAATGATTCACAATGGCATCGAGTATGGTGACATGCAGTTGATTTGCGAAGCCTACAACATCTTCAAGGCCGCAGGCTTCGAAGCCGCCGAGTTGGCAGAAGTCTTCACTGAGTGGAACAATGGCGACCTCGAGAGCTACTTGATCCAGATCACCGCTGAGATCTTCAAACAGCAGGATCCTCAAACGGGCAAGGCCTTGGTCGATCTCATTCTCGACACGGCAGGCCAAAAAGGCACCGGCAAATGGACTCTGATCAATGCTGTAGAAAATGCAGTCGTGATCTCCACCATCAACGCGGCCGTGGAGGCTCGCATTCTTTCCTCGATGAAGGACAAGCGCGTCGCCGCTAGCAAGATCCTCGAGGGGCCGAAGCCAGAGATCGACATCAAAAAGAAGAAGCTCGTCAAGAAAGTCCACGACGCGCTTTTTGCCTCCAAGATCATTTCCTACGCTCAAGGTCTCGACCTGATCTCCGCCATGGGCGCAGAAAAAGGCTGGGATCTCGACCTGGCGAAGATCGCCGCCATTTGGCGCGGTGGTTGCATCATCCGTGCGCGCTTCCTCAATGACATCACTGAGGCTTACCGCACCGATGCAAAACTCAGCAATTTGATGCTCGCTCCGTTCTTCACGGACATCCTCAATGGATTCCAAGAAAACTGGCGCGAGGTGATCTCGCTGGCCACGCTCGCTGGCATTCCGGTACCAGCCTTCAGTGCCTCGCTCGGTTACTACGATAGCTATCGCAGCGCCGTGCTCCCTGCCAATTTACTGCAGGCTCAACGCGACTTTTTCGGCGCTCACACCTACGAGCGTACCGACAAGCCACGCGGTGAAATGTTCCACACCGACTGGCCTGAGGTCATTGGTTGATCGATCGTCCGCGGATGATGATTCCGTACTCTAATCATACGAAACGGCCGGGAGTGATCCCGGCCGTTTTTTCATCTCCTCGAAAATCCATTGCTCGTCATCGTCCGCCACGCCAATCTATCGCCACGCCATGATTCCACGCCCGCCGAAAAAGTTTGTTCCTACGCCGTTTGCGTATCATCAGGAAATCGAGATCACCATCGATGCCCTGACCAACCTCGGTGCGGGGGTCGGGCGGATGGATGGCTGGGTGGTTTTCGTGCCGTTTTCTCTGCCAGGGGAGACCGTCCGAGCGCGCGTGTTTCGCAACGACAAGAATTGTTCGCACGCGGATCTCGTCGAGGTGCTGGTGCCTTCGCCCGACCGGGTGGCTCCGCGATGCTCGCTTTTTGGTGAATGTGGTGGGTGTCAATACCAGCACCTTTCCTATGACAAGCAACTCGCATGGAAGACCCGTCAGGTCGGTGAACTGATGAAGCACATGGCTGGCATCACCTTTCCCGTGAATGACTGCCTCTCATCTAACCAGACATGGAACTACCGCTCGAAGATCACACCGCACTTTGAGAAAGCGGTCGGTGGAGACTTGGGGCCGATCGGCTTTCTTGCGTTTGGTCGGCGCTCGCAGTTGTTAGATGTGCCTCAGTGTCCCATTGCGATGGAGACGATCAACCGCGACTTGCCTGCCATCCGTGAGGGGCTCCGTGCGCGGGCAAATTCGTTCAAGCGTGGTGCAACGGTCTTGCTGCGTGCCACCGAGGATCGGGTCGAGACCGACTTTAGGGCCGTAGCGACCGAGCGGGTGGGTGACCTCACCTTTCAATTTCTAGCAGGTGATTTTTTCCAAAATAATCCATTCATTCTTCCGGCTTTCACTGGCTATGTGGCAAATCAAGCGGCAGCGGGTGGGGCGAAGTTTTTGGTGGATGCCTACTGTGGTTCTGGGTTGTTTTCGCTGACCTTGGCGAAACACTTCGAGCAGGTTGCTGGGGTCGAGGTTTCGGAGACCTCCTGCGAATGGGCCCGTAAAAATGCTGCGGCCAACCAGATTTCTAACGTGAAATTTCTAACGGCATCTGCTGAAGCGATTTTTTACCAAATTAGTTTTCCTGCAGTCGAAACCGCGGTGGTGATCGATCCGCCCCGCAAAGGGTGCACGCCAGAATTCATCGAGCAGTTGGTCAAATTTGGCCCAGCCCGGGTGGTTTATGTTTCATGCGATCCCGCCACCCAAGTTCGCGATCTCAAACAACTCAGCGAAGGTGGCTATCAGTTGGCCGATGTCCAACCATTCGATCTCTTCCCGCACACCCGCCACCTTGAGTCGGTGATGACCTTGGTGAAAGGGTAGAGAGGCTGACTGGCATGCATCCGTGGGGTGGTAAGATGCCCTCGGAGATTTTGACTTTTGGACGTGGGTTGGAACTATCTCACGTGCTCGAGATTTTGGATATTTCAACCCTTACGACTGAATTCCAAGGGTAACCCTTTTGGGGCATTGTGGCTTGGGGTTGCGCAGACCACCTTATGAGAGGTTCAGCGCTTAAGCTGATCCAAAACCCAAGGTGTCACTATCATGAAAGCTCGCGTATTTTTCTTCGGTCGTTTGTTGCTCTCTACAGCTACCATCATTGCATTCGCTGGTTCTGCTCAGGCGACCATTTACATCAAAAATAATACGACGAATAACCTGCTCACGGCCGCGGGCTACACTGCAAATTCGGGTACCCCAACCACGGTTTCGGACTTTATTCAATTTGACTCCAATTACAGTGGTGCAGCCATTGGTAATACTGGTGCGATGGCAGCCTTAGGGGGGTTCATCATTGGAAATAATGTAGGGGCAAACGTTTCCGTCGGGACATCAACCGGTGCGACATGGACGGTTGGTAGCAGCAGCATCTCCGGGGCCCAAACTCTGATCGATATGTCGGTAGCGAATGTCGATTTCAATGTTGGCAGCAGCGGGAAGACCTTCCGGCTTCAAGGTGGTAGTGGTTCGACCATGATTTTCAACGTCGCAGGGAACAGGACGTTGACGATGCAGAGCAACATCAGTGCTCAAGGCAACAATAAGAAGCTCGAGTTGCAGGGGGCTGGGAACGTCATTTTGAATGGTTCAATCAGTCCCGGCGTGAATCCATTTGGGTTCAACGTGGCAGGAGCAAATGTCACTTTGAACGCGGTCAATACTTTTGTCTTGGGCACCGGTGCTTTTACCGTCACCAGTGGCTCCTTGAACATTGCAAATGACGGTGCGCTTGGTGGTGTCACGACGATCGTAGCGAATGGTGGTAGCATCAATGCTGCAGGCGCTGCCCGCACGATTTCACAGGCAATCACCCTAGGTGGGGACACCAAATTTGGTGGAGCATACAATCTCAGCCTTAGCGGCAATATCACGGGGGCGACCAAGCGGGTGACTTATAGCGGAGGCCAAACATTTACGCTTACCGGCACCGATAGCATCGTCGGTCTTTCGCTCTCCAGCGGGACAGGTGTGATCGACACTGGGGGCAATGTCACAGCGGCAGCAGCTGGCTGGAGTCAAGTGGGCGTCAATGGTGGCGACACTGCAACGATGACAGTGAAAGGAACCGGAGCGTTTACCGCAAATGGTGATTTTAATGTCGGTGATGGCAGCAACGCGATCAGCGCCGCGACCGGAACACTGAATATCCAAGACACTGCCACCGTTGCCATCGGGTCGGCAGGTGGGTTCTATGTCGGTGCTTGATTTGTTGCCGGCAACCTCGCCACTGGCACGATCAATCAGACGGGTGGTAGCTTGACCGCTAATAATACGGCTTCCGGCGCCTTTGTAATTGGCGGACGCAACTCGAACGGTGGCACGGGCACTTACAATCTCAGCGCCGGCACTGCGACACTCAAGGGCCAAGCCTTCGTCGGCGGTGCAGGCAGGGGTACGTTGAACATCAGCGGTACGGGTATTTTTGATGCCCAAGCCGGCTTGAAGTTCGGGAATAACAGCAATAATCAAACCGCCTCCGCGGGCACGGTCAACCTGAGTGGCGGCACTCTCAGTGTCGGCTCGGCTGGTATCAGTAATGGCGCAGGTAATGGCACTCTAAACTTTGACGGCGGCAAGCTCAAGGCCAATGCCGACAGCGCCACCTTTCTAACGGGCGTCACCAATGCCTATGTTAAAGCAAGCGGTGCGGTGATCGACACAAACGGTTTCAACGTTACCATCGCCCAAGCGCTTCTCACCGATGCGGTTTCTACAGGCGGTGGGCTCACCAAGAGCAGTGCCGGGACGCTTACTCTCAACGGCACCAATTCCTATTCTGGCTTAACCACCATTTCCGCTGGTACCTTGGCTCTCGGTGCATCAGGCACCATCAATAATTCGAGCGGTGTCTATCTTGATCATGGCGGCACTTTCAATGTTGCTGGAAAATCGGAGGGCTACACGGTGTCCAACTTGACCGGCTCAGGCAGCGTGATTGGCGCACTTTCGGTCTCAAATCAGTTGGCGATTGGTAATTCGCCAGGGACTACGAACTTCAGCAGTAGTCTAACCTTGGGTGCGGCATCCACTTACGCTTTCGAGGTGGTTGGATCGGCTACGGTTGGTGGATCCTACACGGCGAACACGGCGGATCTCGGTAATGTGGGGGGGGATATCACGATCACTTCGGGGGCGATTCTCAATCTCGTGCAGCTGGGGACTTACACGGCGAATGATAAATTCACCTTGTTTTCCTATAGCGGAGCGCTGTCGGGAACCTTCACCGACACCACGAGTCATGTGCTCGCAAATAACTCGACGTTCAGCGCTGGCGGCGGTGAATGGCTGATCAACTACAACGACACGACAGGGGGAGCCAATGGCGGAACAGGCACGAGCTTTGTGACGGTTAGCGCCGTGCCAGAGCCTGCCGCAGCGAGTGTGATCGGCTCGGTCGGTTTGCTGGCGCTATTGCGCCGCCGTCGTCAGTCCTAAGAAATGGTGTGCTCGCAAGGTTAGTAATACGAATCTTGGACGAAATGTGGTTGGTTGAAATATCTAATCTAGCAGATTGGGCTAATGATCTGTTAGATTGAAGTCACTTTTTGTTTGGGGCGCTTTACTGCCCCTTTTAACTTTGCATCTGCTACCGAAGGGATAAATTGCGGACGTGCCCCGCATCATCTTCGGCCTGTTCCTCGGCGCCTTACTCGTGCTCGTCCGCGCCGACG
>CAILVZ010000205.1 GCA_903837825.1 Akkermansiaceae bacterium
CGGGATCACCGAGGGATTCCACCGCAAGATGAAACTCATTCAGCGTCGTGCGTATGGCTTCAGCAACTTCGAAAACTACCGCCTGCGCGTCATCGCCCAATGCGGATGAAACCCGTAAATCACCCACTTAACTGAAACCCCAAAAAACGCCTCCTCCCCAATCTTTGGTGTAGACCCGGATTTCTGAATCTAAGTGGTTTTTGATGATACACTTAGATGGAGGCGGAGGAGGGAATCGAACCCTCGAATGACGGTTTTGCAAACCATTGCCTTACCACTTGGCTACTCCGCCATTCGCATGGCACGGGAATGAGGGTGTATGGGGAATGCCGAGGTGTGTCAACCCTAGGATTTCGGCAGTTCGAGGAATCGGAGTGAATCGGAACGGGTTTGACCTTTGTCGCGGGCTTCCCTAGGGATTTCCGTATCCGCTCATGATTCGAAAAATCGTCCAATACGGCCACCCTGTCCTTCGCCAACGCTGCCGTCCCGTCACGGAGGTCGATGATGCGCTCGTCCAACTGGTGGGTGACATGTTAGAAACCATGGTGGATGCCAACGGCGTGGGTCTCGCGGCTCCCCAAGTGGGCGAGGATTTGCGCTTGGCGGTCATCGACGTTTCACACGATCCGGAGTGCATTTCATTTCTGAAAGTGAATGGGCAAGATGCTGACCTCGAATCGATCATGCCGTTGATTTTCATCAATCCCGAACTGGAGTTCGGCCAAGAGAAAGAATTTGGCATGGAGGGCTGCCTGAGCCTTCGCGGCATCCGTGCCGAGGTTCGCCGCCCAGAGGTGGTCAAGGCGACGCTGCCGCAGCTCGATGGATCGGTGTTAGAAATCGAGACCGATGGCCTGCTCGCGCGGGCCTTGCAGCATGAGATCGATCACCTGAACGGCGTGTTGTTCGTCGACCGCCTGCCAGCCGTGGGCAAGGTCTCGATGAAAAATCGACTCAAGCGTCTGTTAGAAGAATACGAAAAAGGCTAATCTTTTTTCTGCTAGATTAACCTCACTCGATTCCGTGAGATTTTAAAAACGGGATCAGTTCATCGACCCCGAAGTCGGCAAGGACTTCTCCGTGCCAGTCGAGTGTGGGGGCTTTTGATTGGCCTGAGAGCGAGACCATTTCATTCATCGCGGTGGGGTTGCCGGAGACGGTGACAGTCTGGACTTCGATGTTCTTGCGCTTGAGGTAAGCGGTGGCTTCGATGCACCAAGGGCATCCGGTTTTGATGTATAGAACGGGCAATGACATAGGGATCGGGTGTGAGGATTGAGGTTATTTCCAACCGCCTCCTAGGGTACGATACGTTTGCACGATCGCAAGCAGGCGATTTCGTTGCGCGTCGGCGAGGTCGAGTTCCGCGGCAAACAAGCCACGTTCGGCATCGAGCACCTCGAGGTAGCCTGAGGCACCTGCTTGGAATCGATCGAGCGCAAGGGTGGAGACGCTTTTCTGGGAGTCCACCAATCGGGATTGCTCGGTGATGATTTCCGCGAATTTCTGGCAGCTGTTCAAGGCGTCGGCCGTTTCCCGGAAGGCGCGCACGGTGGTCGCATGGTAAAGGGCGAGAGCCTCCTTCGCGTTGGCCTTCGCGCCACGGACGCGGGCCTTGGCGGCACCTGCATCGAAGAGCGAGCCCGTGAGTTGCGGGCCGACCGAGTAGGCCGTCGAGCCGTGTTCGAAAAGGTGCGTGAGGTCGTTGCTGATGAGTCCGCCTTGGCCAGTGAGGGACAAGGTTGGGAATCGGAGTGCCTCCGCCACACCGACGCGCGCGGTTGCCGCTTGGAAGGCCCAACTGGCTGCTGAGACATCTGGCCGACGCTCTAACAACGCCGATGGCAAGCCGGCGGCGATGTGGAGTGATGCGTTCAATTGCGTCAGACCACCACGGCGCGGAAGGCTGCTTGGCAGCTCTCCGAGCAGCGCGCGGATTTCATTTTCCTTCGCGGCGATTGATTTCTCGGTGGCAGGGATCGTGATCTCGGCTTGGGAGAGCAAGACTTGTGCTTGGCCGACTTCGAGGTCCGAGCTGACCCCGCCATCCCTGCGGGCGATGACCAGGTTGAGCGATCCTCTCCGGCTCTCGCGGGTGCGTTTGGAGATGGCGAGGCGTTCGTCGAGGTTTTGCAGCTCGATGTAGGCGCTCGCGACGGCGGCAATGAGTGAGGTCCGCACGGCATTGCGTTGAGATTCGGTTGCGAGCCACTGCGCACGCGCGGCCTGGTTGTTGCGCTGGATCCCGCCCCAGAGGTCGGCCTCCCAACTGAGCAACGCATTGAGGCGGTAGGATTCGGAGGTGTGGCCGTTTTCACTGCCAAGCGTGCTCGTGTTTCTCGATGTCTTTTTTGCGGAGGCATCCGCGCTGCCACCGATCTGGGGAAATCCGCCGGCACTGGCGATTTCCGCTTGGGCGCGGGCCGCTTCGATCCGGTAGGTGGCCGCAATCAAGTCTGGGTTGTTTTTGAGGGCGCGGGTGATCAACTCACGCAGCGTCGGATCGGTAAAAACCTTGGGCCATGCCTTCTCGCCAAATGACACCCCATGTGGGGCGGCATCCCCGCGCACCGCAGGCGGCAAATCGGCCTGCGGCGGGCGCGGATCGGGGCCAAGCACACATGAGCTCACCGCCAAAAAACCAGTGAGCGCGAGAATGGGACGGGCGTGTGTCACAATGCAAATTGGCCGATCATCAAACGCGTGGCAACTGCGTGGATCAACTGTTAGAAAATGTTAGAAAATGTTAGAGATCGATGGTGCGGCCGGTTCGGAAACTCTCATCGGCGGCGGCCACGATCTGCATCGAAGCGATGGCATCTTGCATGTGGTCTGTTAGATCGATATCCTCGCGGATCGCCTTGAGGAAGTATTCCTGCTCGCGATGGCAGAGACCGTCGTGATCGGGCTCGTCATCAAGCCGTAGCATTTCATCGCTTTTCGCGAAGGTGCCCTCGGGGGTGAGCGTGGCATGGTGCAAGCGCAACGCTTGCGTCTGGGTGTGAGCGTCGACATTGGCGCTTTGTCCTTCTGCGCCAGCCTTTTCGGCCACGATGGACACGCAGCCTTTTGGACCGACCACATCTTTCACGAAAAAGGCGACTTCGCTCATCATCGGGCCCCATCCGGCTTCATACCAACCGACCGAGCCGTCTTCGAAGGTCACTTGCAGATGGCCGTAGTTGATTTTGCCCTCGGGGAGTTCATCGCTCAAGCGCGCTCCGATGCCCGAAACACGGACCGGCTTCGAGCGGGTCATCTGGCACATCACATCGACGTAATGCACGCCGCAATCGATGATCGGCGAGATCGATGACATCAAATTTTTGTGGGTCTTCCAGTTTGCACCGGATGACTGTTGGTTGAGGTTCATCCGCATTACCAATGGTTTGCCGAGGGTTTGCGCGACCTCGATGAACTTGATCCAACTCGGGTGATGGCGGAGGATGTAGCCGATCACGAGCTTGCGATTCGTTGCCTTCGCCTTCGCGACGATCCGCTCGGCTCCATCGACCGTTTCCGCGAGTGGCTTTTCGATGAAAACATGACAACCGGCCTCGAAGGCGGCCTCGGCGTAATCCGCATGGGTGTCCGGATAGGTGGAGATCGAAACCGCGTCGGGCTTCGAATCCCGGAGCGCCTGATAGAAATCGGCGAACTCTGGGTAGCCGCCGCCGAGTTCGGCGTTGAGGGCGGCGCGTGATTCCGGCGAGCGCGTAACAAGCCCGCAGATTTCAAATTCGGGGATGCGGTGGTAGGCGAGCGCGTGTGAGCGGCCCATGTGGCCTGCGCCGACGCAGAGGATTCGGATGGGAGTCATAAGGGAAGAAAGAGAAGTGAACGCGGGATAAGGGGTGGGTTCTGCGATGGGAGATCAGTGCTTGGCGTCATTTTCATCGGCGGATTTATCCCAGAAAGTAACGAAGAAAATGATGGCGATCACTGCGGCCATTCCTGCGGGCAGCAACCAGAAGGATTTCCACTGGGTGGCGGCCGTTTCAAGCAGTTTGGCATCCACCTTGGGAAGTCCGACAGAGAACATCTGGCCGAGCTGTTGCGCGAAGGTGAGATCTTGTGCTGGGCTTGCGGCTTGGATGGCGGCGGCAAGCGGTGCGTGGCCTTGGACGCCGGCCCCCATTTTCATCGCTGCGACCTGGTATCCGAAATACATGCCCACGCCCTGGGTGAAGAACACCAACATCGACTGGACCTGATTGCGGACCGTGGCGGGCGCTTTCTTGTCGGCATAGATGAATCCGGTGACAAAGAAGAAGTCGTAACAGATGCCGTGCAGGGCGATCGAGATGAGAAGCATCCAGACGGATTGCTCCGGAGCGCCGTAGGCAAAGAGGACATAGCGAAGCACCCACGCGAGCATGCCGATGAGGATCATCACTTTCACCCCTAACTTCCGAAAGAAGAATGGAATGAGGAGGATGAAGATGATTTCAGACATCTGACCGATGCTCATGGAGGATGCCGGCTGGCGGAAGCCCATGTCTGATAGAAAGATTGAGGTAGTGCTGAAGTAGTAGGCCAGCGGGATGCAGATCAGGGTGGAGCAGAGGATGAAGACGGAAAACGCCGGCTTCGCCAGCAGCTTGAAGGCATCCAACATCAGGATGGACCCAAGGTTGACCGGTTGTCCCTTGGCCGGCGGCGGGGTGTGAGGGAGGAAGAATGAAAACACTCCGAGCGCCAACGATGCGACGCCGCCCATGGTGAAGATTTTCAGGCTCGTGGACCAACCCAGGAATCCGACGATGAGTCCCGCGGCGATCCAACCGATGGTGCCCCAGACGCGGAGCGCGGGGAACTTGCTCTGGTCGCTGATATTGGAAAAGGCGATGGAGTTCCCCAGTCCCAGCGTGGGCATGAAGCAGAGGAGATGGAGCAGAAAGAGATTTTTGACGATGCCCGCATCGCCTTTTGTGATGAATCCGGGAACCGCTAACAGAGCCGCGCCACCGATGAGAAACAGCGCGCCCATCACTTTTTCCGATGGGAACAAGCGATCCGCCACCAAGCCGAGGAACAGCGGCGCAAGGATCGCCGCAATCGGCGCCGCGCCATAGGAGCCACCGATGATGCTGGCGAGGCCGTGCGCATCAAGACACGCTCCGAGGGTGACGAACCATGAACCCCAGACGAAGAACTGCAGGAACATCATGACCGAAAGGCGGAATTTGAGCGATGGGCTGGTGTGCGACATAGGATGAGGTATTACGGGTTAGATCTCCAAAGCATTTCACCCGTAGTTCAATGGAAGCACCCGATTGCGGCAAGGCGCAAATCCGATTCTCAGGGCTCTGGATCAAAACCGGATTTTTAGCGGAAAACGACTAGGGCATGGCGAACTAACTCGCGAATCACCAGCGATCGCCTAACAAGTTCACACCCGGACCCTCAAGTCCCTCACGCTCCACAACACCCCAGCGGCAGCCTTGCCATTTCCCTTCAGTCGC
>CAILVZ010000206.1 GCA_903837825.1 Akkermansiaceae bacterium
AGGCGTCCTTGACATAGGGTGACCCATTTTCGGTGCCGAACACGCTGTGGTGGTTGGTCTCGTTTTCGGTGAAGAGCCATGGCACGCGTTTCGCAAAGTCGGGGGAATCGACCAGAAACCGAAATTCGCCTAGCGATTCGTGGCGTGCGTTGAGTGCCTGGCCGTCGCCGACGATTTCGGGTTTGGTGAGCGGCGTTTCCCGGTTGTTTTCCCAGCTCCAGGTGTTGCGGAACCATAGGGTGGGAAGCACATGAATCGGTGCGGCGATGGGTCCGTGGTTGGTGATGGTGAGCCGCCAGAGGATGTCTTCTGGGCTGCGTTTGGCGACTTCTTGAAGCACGTCAAAGTAGCGGCCCTCTTCAAAGATTCCCATGTCCGCTAGCTCCAACTCGGGTCCGGTGCGGCCGAGTTCTTGGTTTTTCTCGCGGATGGCGATGTAGGGAAAGGCGGCGTGGGGGTACTTGTAGAGCGCTTTGGTGTACGAGTGGGTTGGGCTTGAATCGAGGTAGTAGTAGCATTCTTTGACGTCCTCCCCGTGGTTTCCTTCATTGCCACCCAGACCGAAGAGGCGCTCCTTGAGGATCGTGTCGTTCCCATTCCACAAGGCGGGTGCGAAGCACATGCGGCACTGGCGGTCGGTCCACCCTTGCAATCCATCCTCGCCCCAGCGATAGGCGCGGCGGCGCGAGTGGTCGTGCGGGAAACTTGCCCAGCTGTTGCCGTGGTCCGAATAGTCCTCGCGCACGGTTCCCCACTGGCGCTCGCTCAGGAACGGCCCCCATCGCCTCCACTTTTTCACTCCAGCCTTATCTTCGGCCAGTCGTTCCTTTTCCGAATGCATCTGCCTGCGGTTGTAGCAGAATTCGTGCTGATCTACCAGCGAACAAGCCGATGACCGAAAAAATGCAGGAAAATGGCCGATTCGAACCGACTGAAAACGCATTTTTGCAATCTCTAGGGACAAGGTGTATCTTTGCCGCCCCGATTGGTTCTTCCAAATCGTTTCCCCCGTCCAGTTCATTCCAGCCCCCCGAATTTCATGAACCATTCGCATGTCCCCCCACGAGCCCATGGCAACTCCATCATTCCGATTCTTACGGTCATGAGCATCGTGGGCCTTTTGCTTGGCGTGACGAGCTGGCGGTGGAGTTGGCCAATCGGCTTTCCTTCATCAGACCGCGAAGTGGTGACGCTTCGTCTGAATGAATCTCCCGTCACACGCCAAGTTGGACTTTCCGCAAGCTTCGCCCCCGTCGTCGGAAAAGTGGCTTCAAGTGTGGTCTATGTCTATTCGACCCGCATGGTTAAGAATCCCTTTGGTGCTGGTTTACGTCCCCTGTTAGACGATCCATGGCTCAAAAGATTCTTTGGCGATCACCCTGACGAGGATTCACCCCGTCATGAACCCAGGATGCATAAACAACAAAGTCTAGGGTCTGGGGTGATTGTCAGTAAAGACGGGCATATTCTAACGAATAATCACATCGTCGAGGGAGCCGACGAGGTGAAGATTGGTCTGTTAGGTGATCAGCGGGAATTCGTCGCAAAGGTGGTTGGTCGGGACGCGAAGACCGACCTCGCAGTGCTTAAGATCGATGCCGGTGATTTGCCTCCGGTGACGCTTGCGGAGAGTGGCAAGGTGGCGGTAGGTGACGTGGTGTTGGCCATTGGCAATCCATTTGGAATAGGTCAGACGGTGACGATGGGGATCGTTAGCGCCACGCAGCGAGGTGGGATGGGGATCGAGGAATACGAAGATTTCATCCAAACCGATGCCGCCATCAATCCTGGAAATTCGGGTGGAGCCTTGGTGGATACCGAGGGGCGCTTGGTTGGGATTTGCACGGCGATTCTCAGTCGCAGCGGAGCAAATCAAGGGGTTGGATTTGCAGTGCCTGCCGACCTCGCGCGCGGGGTGATGAAGCAGATTCTCGCGAGAGGACACGTGGTGCGCGGTTATCTCGGGGTGAGTATTCAAGATGTGACGCCCGAACTGCGCAAGGATTTCCCTGTCCCTGAAGGCCACGGGGCATTGGTAGGCGGAGTGGCCGAGGGTAGCGCCGCAGATCTAGCAGGATTAAAAAACGGTGATGTCATCGTGGCATTCAAGGGGGAGATCGTCGCCGATAGCCGCACCTTGAAGTTGAGAGTCGGTGAAACTTCGCCCGGTGAAAAGGTCGAGCTGAAGGTGCTGCGTGATGGCCAAGAAAAATCATTCAACATCACGTTGCAAGAGATGCCCGACCATACTGCCAGTGGCGAATCTAACAGAGTTGAGCACGAAGCAGAAAATTCCTAGCGCGGCGTGACCTTGTCGGAGATCGATGAGGTGGTGAGGCGTGAGCATGGCTTGCCCGCAACACTGAAGGGTGCCCTTGTGGCCGAGATTGATGAGGACTCCGTCGCGTTTGAGTCGGGTTTGCGTGCGGGGGATGTGATTCAGGAGATCAACCATCAAGGGGTTACACGCACCGAAGACGCAGCGGTGGTCATGCAGAGGACTGGTGGCAAACGACTGGTGCTTCGTATTTGGAGCCAAGGCAGTAGCCGCTACTTGGTGGTGGGTAAGGATTAGGCAATGGCATCAAGTACCAGCACCGATTTTGCTAAGGCGATGCAAAAATAAGGTTTGCCAAGCAGGTCGTAGATGCTAAAAGGATCACGGTTCGCGTAAGGATTTGAGTAATCAATAACTTACAGCGATTGGAATCCTGTGGTTCCTCCTCATGCCTCGGTAGCTCAGTCGGTAGAGCAGTTGACTCTTAATCAATTGGTCCTTGGTTCGAATCCAAGCCGGGGTACCAGCTGTTAAATGGGGTCTACACCAAAGATTGGGGAGGAGGCGTTTTTTCGGGGTTTCAGTTAAGTGGGTGATTTACGGGTTTCATCCGCATTGGGCGATGACGCGCAGGCGGTAGTTTTCGAAGTTGCTGAAGCCATACGCACG